>NZ_JBLIQL010000019.1:0-107065 GCF_047525655.1 Pontibacter sp. 13R65 | reverse complement strand
AAGAGAAAATAAGGCTACGCGTACAGAATGCCCGTGACAGAATTATGATGGTCGCTTGTGGTTTACACAACCTGCGAACCTCCTTTAGGAAAATCAATAACAATTAATCAGAATACACTTTAATGCGAACCTGAAATTTTTATCAAACCGTTTGCGGCTTTAATTTAATGCCATAGTAAAAAAGTAACAGTTGTGTATGTTAACAGTTTATATCTGAGATTGGGGCTTCTATAGCATTAGTCATAGACTCTGTCTCGGATTCATAGCCCTTCAGAGTTCGCCCATTCGGAAGTTTCCATTCGATTAGTCCGTTCGCGTTTCTCCCCATGACCACCGCTGCTGCGGTAGAGGGGCTTCCGAAGATGTAATCGTCATTGAGCATTAGGATTTCACCATTTTGGCTGATGATACCTTTTTCAAGCAGATCTTGCCGCAGCCTATTCAGCGACGGAGAGAATGAAGCAACGGTCGTGCTGGCTAGTGCCGATCCTCTGAAAACTACAAAACCCTCCGATGTTGGCTCACCGTAAGCTTTGGCCCCGCGCGGCGCGATGATGCTGAAGTACTCCTCCCTTTGCTTAGCCTTCGATTTAAATTCCCTTTTTTCTTCAAATACCTTATGGCCAAGCGTATTCACCAGCAGCTTGATGTTTTCGAGAAACTCTTCCATCTCGGCACGATCTGGTTCTGAAATAGAGGATAGTGTCGGAGTGACACTGTTTTCTATCTTATACCTATTCGAAGTTTTGGCCAATTCGTACAGTCGATTCTCCAGATACTTAATATGAGCTTTGTTCAGGTTCTCGTCCTTGCTAACGAAAACAACTGCCTCATTCCAGAAATCCTTCTGTGTTAAGTGCTGACCAAGCCGTTTTAAAATGGTCTCTGCCTCTCCAATGTATACCTGCTCTTGGCCTTCAGCATCTCTTCCCAAAAGAAGATATACGCCTGTGTTGAGCAGGTCGGCCCGATCTGAGCATTCTTTAACTTTGATGCGTGGGATCTTGTAAGCTTTTCCAGTCCAGTTCGACAACTCACATGTCATACGCCCATTTGGGTCACCATCGATCAGGAAGATCTTAATTGTTTTTCCAAATTTCATCTACGGTAGGGGAGTAGGTTAATATCGCAAGTAAATATATTTATTTATATCAGCAGCATTAATATATTTTTTCAGTGCTTTTAAAGCTTGAGCATTTATCTTCTTAAATATCAATCTAACCGATTGTTGATCCTGATTTTAAGGTATACCTATTATTGTGCATCATATCACCTTTGGAAAGTGTTCGATTTGATTTACAAAATTAACTATACCTTGTATTAGTGGGATAGGTATTCTACCACCCTAAAAATATGAAACGCTCCTGCAAGGAGGATCTGCTGGCAACAATAAAGCCATCAAAGGGGTAGAGAAAAAGCCAAATTTGATTCTTATGGAATTCTTATAACATTAGATAAAATAAAATATTTAAATTATCTTATATCATGTTTTAACTTTATTAGCTAGCCTGTGGCCTCTATTGCTCCTGAAGAATTCTTTAAACAGAAAAGAAATACCTCTGAAATAAAATCTGAGGTTATGAATAAGTATTTTAATGCTTGGTGCGGAATCCTGCTACACGGGCAAAAGTTCAAGAAGATCAACACCGTCTTGTACATAGATTTGTTCTCAGGCCCAGGATATTATAAAGATGGAGAGCCTTCGACTCCAATTAAAATTTTAAAAAGCATCCACGACAGCACGGGCAGAACCATTGACTTGAACAAATGTGTCAAAACGTTCTTCAATGATTCAACCAAATCAGTAGTTGAATCATTGAGAAATAATATAAATAACCTGCCTTATTACGATGATCTATATCACGTACCATTAGTTCTCAATGAAAAAGCTAACCAGCGACTATTGGAGAACCTGATGAATGACCATTGTCCCTCTTTAACATTTATAGATCCTTTCGGCTATAGCTTTTCCCAACAGATGCTCCTGCATTCAGTAAAAAATTGGGGTTCAGATTTGTTCATGCTTTTTAATGTCAATAGAATACGGTCGGCGGTACTAAATGACAACGTCAATAAATTGATGGAAGAGATATTTGGTCACCGTATTAATCTCATCAGGGAATATTATGCTCGGGAGAAAAGACCTAAAAAGAGGGAAGACTTTATAATAGAGACTTTTGAAAACGTTTTCAAGGAAAGAAAGTATCTAACGTTTAAGTTTAGGATTAATTTTCCGAACAAGAACCAGACCAGTCATTATCTATTCTTTGTATCTAAAGCTCGAATCGCATATACTAGAATCAAAGAGATCATGGCCAAGTATAGTGATTTTCAAGAAGACGGAGTCCCCTTGTTCGGTGCTAACCTAAGGCAGCTGCGCATTTTAGTACCAGAATATCACAGGTATCTTGATTACTCTATTATTAAATTAACGGAAATAATCTACAAGAACAAAAATTTGTTTGAAGGAAAATCCATACATCAAATTTTTGAAAGCCATCACATTGGCACAAACTACATCAGGGAAAATTATAAAGCAGCCATTGAAAACTTACGTGAGCAAGGCTTGGTCATTCTTGTCGATGCTAAAAGTGGTAAATCCATTAACAAAATCACATATACATCAATAGCAAAATTTTCTTGATGCTACAAATATTAGCATAAACTAATAGTATTAGCGTATAATAAAGTATCTTTATGGGAACTAGTCAGAATAAGTTCGGCGGGGTTTGGACGCAGAGAAAGATCGAGATCTTTATGGAATATGTGAACGCATATCTTACCATTATGAATAAGTATAGTTTTAAATTAATTTATTTTGATGGGTTTGCGGGATGTGGCACGATAGATATTTCACAGGCAGAGAAACCTAAGCTTGACCTAGGAAATTCCAATACCCTAATTGAAGGAGTGGCGACAAAAGTCATAGGAAGTGAACATCTAAAACAGTTCGATATATATTATTTGGTTGAACTCGATGAAGTTAAATGCCAGGTCCTAGCTTCTTCATTGAAGGCAAAATTCCCAACCAAAAGAATTCACTGTGTCTTCGATGACTGTAACGAAAAGTTAAAATCATTATCTTTTTTCTTGGGGCGTAGTGCAGACTATAGAGCATTGGCTTTCATTGATCCGTTCGGGATGAGTCTAGACTGGGAGTCTTTGAAGGCATGCGAAGGACAGGGAATAGACCTTTGGGTATTATTACCCTCTGGTGTCGCTGCCAATAGGTTACTCACAAAAGATGGTATTATTTCAGATGCTTGGATGGGTAGGTTGGAGCGGTTTTTAGGTTTAGATGAGGTTGAAATCAGGAGGCTATTCTATAAGACCTCTACCACNGTTACTCACAAAAGATGGTATTATTTCAGATGCTTGGATGGGTAGGTTGGAGCGGTTTTTAGGTTTAGATGAGGTTGAAATCAGGAGGCTATTCTATAAGACCTCTACCACCATGACTCTGTTCGGTGATGAGGTTTCGGAGTTAAAGAAGCAGAACGATAGCATAAACAGGTTAGCTGAGCTATATTCGCAGCAGCTTGGCAAGATATGGAGCCATGTAAGCAAACCTTACATAATGAGGGGCAGCAACAGGAACACACTATACCACTTCATCTGCGCGAGCAACAATAAAGCTGGCTTACGCATCTCCAATGACATAATACGGAAGTATTCAATTAGATAGCAGAAATAACTTATGGCAGGATCAAGCATTGAATGGACGGAGGTCACATGGAACCCGACTACGGGCTGCACCAAGATATCTCAGGGATGCAAATTCTGCTATGCCGAGGTCATGACCAAAAGGTTGCAGGCTATGGGGGTGGATAAATACAGCGGCGGCTTCAAGAAAGTAGCAGTACATCCAGAGGTGTTAGATCATCCTCGCAAATGGCGACCGTCAGTGATTTTTGTTAATAGCATGAGCGACCTGTTCCACGAGGACGTACCGTTAGATTTTATACAGCGTGTGTTTAAAGTAATGAACGAGTGTCCGCAGCACCAGTTTCAAGTACTCACTAAGAGAGCGGAGCGATTGGAAGAACTGGCCCCATTCCTCAACTGGTCATCTAACATCTGGATGGGTGTCTCAGTTGAGAACGAGGAGGTAGCCTTCCGTATAGGCCACCTGCGCAGAACGGCTGCCTTTATAAAATTCCTTTCCCTTGAACCTTTGATTGGCCCATTAGCTAACCTAAATCTCCAGAATATAGATTGGGTGATCGTAGGAGGGGAATCAGGTCGGTCACCGCGGCCAATGTTGATTAATTGGGTACTGGATATTCAAGTGCAGTGCGAAAACGCTAAGGTTGCTTTTTTCTTTAAGCAATGGGGAGGAAAAAATAAGAAGGTAGCAGGAAGGCTTCTCAACGGAAAGACGTATGATGCTATGCCTAATAAACTTATTAACTATAAATAGATCATTCTTGCTCAGCAAGACACTCCTTCACCTTGCTGATTGTAGACATACCACACCTGCAAAGTCTTTTAACCTCTGAATAGGACATTCACTGGGCTAGGTACTTCTGGATATCCTTATGCTTAGAAAGAAATCTCTCCCTGCTTTCCGTAGAGCCATCCAACCTGCCAGTGTGTAATCCTTTACGCTTTCTTTCTTGAATTCCACTTTTGATTCGTGCGGAAAGCTGCTCAGACTCAAGCCGTGCCAAATCCGATACGATTGTAACTATGAGGCGAGAAAAGATATCATCCTTCGGATTACCCGCATTCAGGGTGATGTTCAGGTTGTGAATGTAGAGCTGAGTGCCTTTCTCTTCCAGCCGCTTCAGCAAGGTCAGCGTCTCATGCGTATTTCTGCCAAGGCGGGAGATTTCATGCACCATAATTGCATCAATACCATTTTCCTCTACATACCTCAACATTGCCTGTAGCTGCTTCCGCTCTTCCATCTTCTTGGAGAAACCAGATATTTTTTCAGAAAAAGCCTTGATCACAGTAAATCCTTCCACCTTTTTTAGATCGTTCATCTGTCGATTAACGAATTGTGTTTCCGTGCTTACTCTAAGATAAATTACCGCTGTAGTCATTTTAAATTTGCTCCTGATATAGCATATGCTAAAACAGGAAAAAATATACCTATACATTATCACACTAAAAACTAATATATAGGAGTGATGTCTTTTCAGGAGTAGAAACATTGTTATCCTTGATCAACCGTGACGTATATCAAGGACTACGATGCTCCTAACCTATGCTTAAAGACAAATTATTTAAGTTGTCCCTCTTGCGAAAGCTGCTGGACAAAGGATCTAAAATCTTGTATCCGTTGCTGCTGCTCGTCTACTTTTTGTAAAAAGGGAACTGGTTGTTTATCAAAAATTATATCCACAGTTAAATCTACTGGCTTATAAGTGCTAGACTCTGAAGAATAGGTAATGTATAGAACACGGACCTGACGATCCTGCTGGTTTAGTATAGGAATATGATCTCGTAGCTTTTTTTCGAAATCCTCCACCGTCGCAAAGAAGGTGTACTCCAAATCAATTATTTTCGTAGGTTCTATCTTAACATTGTAGTTTCCGTTGGGTGCGAACGTGATGAGGGGCAATTCATTTCCGTCTGCTGTAATAGCTAAACTTTTAAATGTGATAATAACCTCTGCATCCTCATAATACTCAGCACCTTCCTGATCCGTAAATAGTATTTTAATAAAGTAATCATAATCAGTAGCATCTTCACGTTCGGCTATGTGCTGATTAATCTTATGCTCTAATTCGTGCTCTGGCGTAGTATATTCTATTATTCTATTATCTATTTTCGGTAATATATTTACCTTAACATTGTAATGGCGTTCTAAAGTATGGTTTAAATATTCGTTATGCATTTCCGATCCTCCCATCATTGAGCTTTTTATAAAGGTTAAGCAGAGCATAACTTAAAACCTCATTTTTCTTCATGTTCAATTTTCGTTGTAATAGCGCAAGCCTAATCTCTTCTAATTGCAGGTAACTGGCATAATCTATCTTAACGCTTTTGTATTGGTTCTTCATTTTAAGGAAATATATTTAACCTATATATATATAAAGTAGCCGTTTCCCTTTTGTCACCTACATTTTTATACCTAAAAATTCTACCTTATTAGCTATAACGCATGCTTCATACTACAACTGGTTTGGAAAACATACAACTCAATCCGTAAATATATAAGCTACCACACCCTAATTTCATCTTATGAAAATAATTGTTTTAGCTTAATGAACAGTTTTTGGCTCAATAAGTATGTTTCAAATCAGTAGACATTCCATTATAATAAATAAATTATATTGTCGTATGTCATGCGAGTTTGGGATAAGAACATTATTATGACCAATAGTAACACACATACAACATGCACTAATCCAGAAACAGAATCTGACATATCATCTCCAAGAATGAATTAAAATTAAATTATAAGCAGATATTCATTTCTATAAAAAACAACACATTGCAGCGGGATACTGTGCGATGTAGAATCATGGTTTTATTTGTAACCATGATTCTACATCGGCACAACCATTTATTTATGGAAGTTGAAATCGTTGTACTGGTCGTGTCGTGTGTCTGGAAAGAGACGTACTCCTGCTGTACTATGATAGTTGTGGTGGCAGAGCAATTCAAGATTAAATTATTGAAAACTGAATCAGAAAACCCAATGATGTCTCTTTTAGACCAAATAGTTTATAAATTCAACAGAGGGTAGACTAGATCATGACGAACATTAATAACCACTACAATGGCAGCGAAAGTTAAGTACGATAGAGAAGAAGTGCTACAGCATATCTTTAAACAAGAGTGGCAGCATCTTATTGAATTGCTTAAAAGCAATGAAGTAGTTGAAGGTATCTCAAATGATAATATAGCCTCCACAATTGTATCTGAAAACTTTATTAACGAGTTACTTAATGGAAGCTCGTTTGTAGAAGATAGTGACTATCCCTTTTTTTTAAGTCAATTTTACAATCTACATAGTGGTCAAAAGTTCAAGTTTTCTCTTGATGATAAGGACTATGTTAGGCTCGTTATTAAACTTGTGTCAGTATATTCAGTGCAGGGGGACTTAGACGCTGCTTATGGTTACGCTCAGTTGCTGCCTAATGAGGAAACCTGCAAAAAGATAATCTTAAAGTTTGAGAAGCACATTACACATGAAACCGAGCATGCGCAGTCAGATAACATTATCTTAAGGGAAAACAAAGAAATCTCAACAGTTGATCTCACAATCAGCTTATTTAAATCATCACAAGAACTCACATTCTTTCAAGCGGTAAGAACCGCTTATCAAACATATATGGTGTACCCCAATGTTGCACTAAGCGCAGTGATTAGTTGGGACGCGATTGCTGATTCTTTAACAAAAACAGAAAGGGATTACTTTTTTAAAGCACTGATAGATTGTGTTGTAATTGATCAGGCTCTAAATTATAAGCCAATAAAGTTCATTGAACTAGACAGCGTGTACCATGACTCAAAAGATCAGCAGCACAAGGATTTGATGAAAGATAGTATCATCGCCAAAGCGGGCCATAAACTGTTTCGAATCCGACCTCGCTACCAAGCCGCTTCTGAGTTAGAGTTTCTGCAGTTAATTCGGGAAAAAATAACGACAACTAATTAATGATATCTATATGATTCATTCAGAGAGCGATCTGGAGAAAATAGGTGTTTTCCCTTGGGAATGGGTCGCAGATAGCTTTGACGATGCCGATCTATTTCTTGGCAATGGCTTCTCTATTAATTTATGCCAAAGGCTTAATTACAATTCACTTTTCAAAAGATATATGGAGGGCTTGTCACCCGAGTCACAGACGATCTTTCAAGCATTTGGCACCACTAACTTTGAGCTAATCATACAGATTCTGAACAATGCGGAAACGGTAAATAAGCTAATAAATCATCCAACAAATAAAATAGATCCCCTGAAGGATGAGCTGAAAAGCGGGTTGGTAAGGGCTATAAAAGATAATCATCCTGAACACAACGAGCTATATGTTCCGCAATTGTCAAAATTAGCCAATGACCTTGAAGAGTTTAAGGACATTTATACAACAAACTATGATATTTTCCTTTACAAAATCATCCTTCAAACCATCTCAAAATATAGGGAGGAAAAGCTGCCAGATCCTTATGAAGATTATTTTTATGAGAAAATCTCACCGACAGAACTTGGCTTCAATAACATAAAGGTTAACGATGAAGCACGAGGGGTGTACTATCTTCATGGTGCTTTGTTTCTATATCCTACGTTTAACCGCGCAAATGTATGGAAGCTACGAAAGCTTGAAACATCGCCCATAGAATATATCGCTTTGATTAGAAGGCAAATTGATAATGACAGTTTCCCTGTCTTTGTTGCGGAGGGGGATTTTCAGGACAAAAAAGCTGCGATTGCCCGTAATCCGTATCTCACTTTTTGCCAGAATCGTTTGTTACAGGCACGTAGAAATCTTCTGGTATATGGCTTCTCATTTGGAGATTCAGATAGACATATTGCAGATGTAATCTCACGGAATAAATCAAAAAAGATTGCTGTGTCGATTTACAAAGGCAGTAATTCACTTGATCAGTTAGATAAGGAGGCATCAAGATTACGAGCGGTCTTTTCCAACAAAGAGGTTGTGGTCATAGATTCAGAAACTGTTCTTACAAACCTGCAACCTTAGCACCGACTGTTTCTGTACATCAATGCAAATTAAGATCAGGGTAACGCGAAAGCATTCACGTACAATGGCTTCTTCTTACCTGTTTCTTAACATAGTGCCTATGTAGTAGGTTATAATTAGTATCACACACAACCTACTACACAAAATCTATGATTACATCCTATAACCCCAATTTGTAGTAATGTAGTAAGTAGTAAGTATAGTTTTAACAGTTAAATAATGTATAGGTAAATAACAGGTAGATATATTGTATTCTGTTTGAAAACGTACCTACTACACTACTACCTACTACACTACTACCTTTTTATCACAAACCTTCTCTATAACGTGTAAATCAGCTTTCTGATGTAGCAGGCCGATCAGAAAGCTGCTACACCTGTGTTGATTCTCCTACAGAAAAAATAGTACCCTATATTTTAAAACTTTTCTGAAAACCAGCATAGAATATATGCAAGGGAGAAAATTCTCTCTGATATATACTATAAAAAACTACTGAAAATGGGGAAAGCGATGAAGAGCATAAAACATAGCGATAGCAAATATTTTACGCTGAAAATGAATAGGTCGAGCTTTTATGAATTCGAACGACTGCGCACGGAGCTGAGTGAGCAGAACAACAAAATAGTAACCAAGGTGGATATGTTAGACTACCTGCTGGAAATAGCCAAAAACAAAGCCGCAGCGTCATGATGCTATTCGTGAATGATGCTCTGAGGCATGCAACGAGCCAAGAAGAGCAGCAGGTGTTGGATCTGGATATAATGAAGCAACAGGTATCCATATGGAAGCCTACAGCGGTAGGTTCAGGCTTTTACTTTGCTAAGAACATCAGGTTCTCGGATATGGTAAAGCACATTGCGAAACCACACTTGTTGGATGTCAGGTTACAAGAAACAGTAGCGAAGGTGATTAGCGGCGAAGCAGCCAAGAAAGAACTTTTTGGCTACTGTGTAGCAACCTTTAAGCCAGACGAATGCAGCAAAGTGAGAAGGCTGAAACACAATTACAGCACCTACACCAAGCTGGTACAACTAGATCTGGATCTTAAAAACGAGCCAAACTGTACCACGGAATATGTAGAGACCATAATCAAAGACATATTTGAACTCACCGACCTGGGCAAGCATATCCTCTTGTGCGGCAAATCCATTAGCGGGAAAGGCATTTACCTTTACCTGCAATGTGACACGGATAATACGGAAGTGCTGGAAGTCGTCATCACTAGAGTTTATGAGCTACTACAGAAGGTATTCCAGTTTCAAAACCCAGCTAAGACGCTAGATACATCTGTCAGTGACGTTATTAACCGACTACGATATTATGCTCCAGATCCAGATCTGATAATTAACCCCTTTGTAGAACAGTTAAATACGGCAGGGATAAAGGCTAAAAAGAAGGCTTGCACCAGCAGCTATGTATCACAAGCAGGCAATACTTTCCGAGAACATGAAATCATTCGAGGCTTTGAAAACAGGCATCTGCTGGAGTACCACCAGGCAAATTACATTTCTGGTTTCCATAACGCTTTCCTGAAGTTCTCCAACGCCTGCATTGGAAAAGGTGTAAGTCGGGCTACATTGGAAAGGTACACGCAGCAGCGGTACGGCCAACTATACAACAGGGAAAAAAGAATGAGTTATTTGCCTGAGCTGATGCGAATTATAGACTGCGCAGAAAAAAATATACTCCGAAAATAAAACTTTTCTAAAATCAAATCTACAATGTAAAGAAAGAGAAGGTTCTCTTTCGCTCATGTAAAATATAAAAATAAATAATTACAAATGCTCACGAAGAATAACAACCACGCAAATGAATTGAGAAGCAACTTCAAGAACTATAATGGAGCAGGCTCCATTTTGAATCTAACTAAAGCAACTAGGAAAGCAGAGGAAAAAATTTACCAAGGTAACTTATCAACTCTATTGCATGAAGAAGAAAAAGAGGAAGACTTGAACCCTAACAAACCAGAATCTGAAATAGATGTGGTGAAAGAGTACATCCGCAGTAGCTACGACACTATCAGAAGAAATAAACTTACTAAAAGGATTGAGCTAAACCTGATGGGTGAAAAACAAGATCTTGACGATAGAACCGTAAACGGTTGGCTCGACCACCTTTGGAATTATAAAACGTATTCCCATACTGATGGGAGAAATGGAAAGGAGGTAATAAGGAAAGTCACTTTGGATAAGAACAAGCTATACACGCTGATCGACAACGAGAGCTTTTCCCCAAGTTACGATCCAATTGCCGAGTACTTTCAGAGAGTAGCTCCAATGGCAGCAGGTACTTCTGTAACACCAGAAATTGACAAGTTTATAGGGTGTTTTACCTGTGAAAACGATAACGAAGTAGTAGAACAATATTTCAAGGCTTGGCTGGCAGGGGTGTTTATCAACTATTACACCTCAGACAAGTTCGACGGTATCCTGATCCTGCAGTCTAACCAAGGTACAGGGAAGACTACAGCTATAGAGCATCACCTGCTGAAACCATTCGTGGACTATGTGACCAAGAACTTTGTATGGAGTACAAGCAGTAAAGACGAAATGATAAAGCTGGCTACATCTTTATTCATTTTCGATGATGAACTTTCAGCTACTAGGAAATCTGAGGTAGAGGAGCTGAAAAAGATTACCTCCCTCACCGTGATCAACAATGTCAGGCCGCCCTATGGCAGAACAGCAGAGAACTATATTAGGAGAACCTCTTTCATCGGCGCAACCAACAACACAAGTATAATTAATGATGTGACAGGCTCCCGTAGGTTTCTTGTATTGGGTGTTCAGGCGATTGATTTAGCTGCTGTGTCTAGAATAGATTACGACCTGCTATGGAGCGAGGCATACAACTACTTTCATGTACAAGGCAACAAAATCAGGATCGATTTTAAGGTAATAGAGGAGAACAACGAAAAGTACAAAAACATAGGTGCAGAGGACGAGTACCTTGATCGGCATTTTGACTTTACAAAGGAGGGTAACACCTGGTTGAGCGCGACAGAGGTTTTAGATTTTCTAAAGGAGCAGGAGCCAAACCTGTACACAGACCACTATAAAATCGGTAAAGCACTCAAGGCAAAGGGCAAGGAAGCACAAAGCAGACGGTTGAATGGAGGCGGCCCTACTAAACGTTACCACCTGCATCAACTAACGGGCACAACTAGCCAAAGGCCATTTACGTTATCCCACGGCGGGAACAGCGATGCCGCAACAGAATCTGATTATGATGCATTCTTTTTGTAAAAAATGTCTTCTCATTTTAAAACTTAATTTAAATACAGCATATAATAGGTAAGCGTTTGTAATTATTTAATTTATATGTTGATCGGTGAAAGACCTGCTGGTAATCTGGTAGGTCTTTTTATTTTTCAAAAGTGTAAGGCAACTACAAAAAACATTATGCTGTATTTTATTTGTCTATGTTATATTGCACTACAGTATATAATTATTAATTACAATTTCTGAATTAGAATCCCCCTTTGATGGAACAGGAAAACGATAAAATTTTATCGAGGCTTTCGGTACGTATCAAAAATCCAAATACGTCGCAGGTAATTGGGAGCGGGACAATCTATCATTCCAAGCATCTTCATAATAAAGTATATATCATTACTGCCGCCCATTGTCTGTATGCTGATGGCAATTCATTCCAGCAGCCGTTTGATAGCGTTGATTTAGATATCTATAACCCTTTAACCAATTCTTATCTCACAATAAACCAAGCCGTTGATCTTAACACTGTTAATCCAGAGGAGGAAAAAGATCTAGCGGTGCTGGTAACAGATCTTGAAAAGACAGAGGTAATCACTGGTTTGCTTCCCCAAATCATCTCAGTAAGGGAAAGGCGATCTGCCTCCCAGTTCGCTATCAAAGGCTTTCCCTCCGCCACGAATGGCGAAGAGTTGGACAGCATATATCCAGTATGGAAGCAGGAGATGACTGGATCTAAACGCTTTCAGTTGCAACTTCTAGAGGATTATAAAGGTTGGGCTACTAATGGTTTCTCAGGTAGCGGTATTTTCCTGCACACGAATAATATACTGTACCTGTTCGGTGTCTTTACGAGGTATAGGGAGGAAAGCAGGGGCAAAGTGATCTACTGCCAATTTATTGAAACAGTCAATGAGCTGTTGGAGAAGTGCTTCCTGCCAACTATACCATTCTCCTTTTTAGGTGAGCACGGACTTACACCAGAATTCTTCGATAACCATATCGCGGCAGCGGTTATGAACCTTGGCCCACGGTTCAACGAGAATCTGAACTTCCGCCTCTCCGTCGCCAAGCGTTTCAATGATATTGCGAAGGACGGCGTCTTCAAGGATAGCCTTATTAAATGTTTTGATAAATGGCTGGTAGCCGACCGCCCATATAACCAATCTACAGAGAAGGATCTCTTGTTTGATATTGAATCAGAAAACCATATCCTACGGCAATGGGCAATTGAGTCTATACCATTCCTCGGTTGGGCCGCAGATCAAAGAATAGAATTAGCACCACTTTTAGACCGTATTGAACAACTTGATGTTTCCATAAGGGAGAGGAGTGCTGAGCTTCAGGAAAAACAAAGGCAGGCACAACAACAACAAGAGGAGGAAAATAAGAGGGAGGAGGCAATGCGGTATAGTTACCACCCTCCGTTTGAGCGAGAGTTGGCTAGGCTGAGGGAGATCTATGACACGCACCGTCAGTTCCGCAATGGTTTGGATCAGTTCGACATCAATCTTGCCAACAACCCATATTTATTGATTGATGGTGAAGCAGGTAGTGGCAAATCCCATCTTTTGGGAGACATGGCGACTGAAAGAAATAGGCAAGGCCAACCTACCCTCCTTCTCCTTGGACAACTCTTTAGTAGCGGCCAGTCCGTGTGGCAGAATGTTCTGTCTCAGCTAAGACTCTCATGTTCGCCTGCTGATTTGCTTACATCCCTAAACAACATCGGAAAGCAGGTAGGCTCACGCGCACTGATCTTAATAGATGCAATGAACGAAGGCGCGGGCAAGGGGCTATGGCATGGTGAGCTTGCTGGTTTCATCTGTGAAGTTTCCAGATACCCGTATATAGGACTAGTTCTAACAGTACGGAGTACCTACTGGAATGCGATAGTGCCTAAGACACTTCAACGTGACCTGTATGTCACAAGGTTAACACATCAGGGATTTAAAGGGAACGAATATGCCGCCTTGCATTTATTTTGCGACTCCTATGACCTTCAGCAGCCAAATTTCCCAATTCTTACTCCTGAATTTACTAACCCGCTCTTTCTACTACTTATCTGCGAAGGTGTAAAGGCATCTGGTCGCCAAACCTTCCCACAAGGCTTCCAGGGGATCTTTGCCATCTTCCAATTTTATGTTGGGGCGATAAGCGAAAAGTTGGCTGACCAAAGAGATGAATACTTACGTCGACCAAAATTGGTGGAACAAGCCATCAGGGAGTTTGCTCAGGTTAGCTTCGCCCAAAGTAGAACGAGGATAGTTCCGCTGGAGAAAGCGGTTGACCTTTTTGACGAGAAATTCAACAGGCATCCATACCTGCTTGATGACCTGATCCGCGAAGGCGTTTTCATACAGAACAGCTTTACAGACTACAGTTCAGATAACGAATATGAAGGCATTTATTTTGCATATGAGCGGTTTGGGGATTATATAATTGCCCAACAGCTACTGCAGGATTTCACTAAACCAGATGAAGCGAAAACCGCGTTCAAAGAGGGAAACACTTTAGGAGCACTTATTGAGGAAGGCATTTGGAACAATGGCGGCATCTTGGAGGCGATGGCGGTGATCCTTCCAGAGAAGTGGGACCTTGAATTATTTGAAGCCTATAATTGGGTATATGCAATTGAAGATGAAACACTGCACGATAATATAAAACAGCAGTTATCACTTTACGTGCTGGGAAGTTTGAAGTGGCGCACTATCCAAAGCGTCAATGAACCCAAACTGAGCGAGTGGCTCAGAAGCGATGTGAGTGATATAGATGATGACTCTTACTTTCTTCTCCTTACGGAGCTAGCGACCATAAACGGGCACCCATTCAACGGAGATCGCCTCCACCAAATTCTTAAGAGTGCTCCCATGCCTGAACGAGATTCCTTTTGGCAGCAGCATTTGTTCTACTACAATGGAGAGAACGACAATGGTGATGGCTATCCCATTAGACGTCTCCTTGACTGGGCTTGGCAACCACTGGTCTCCCAAAGAATAGATTCTGAGACTGCCCGATTAACAGGTCAGACACTAGCGTGGGTATTGGCTTCTACCAACCGCACACTCCGTGACCAGGCCACAAAGGCAATGGTGAACCTATTGGAGGAACAGCTAGAAGCACTTGAATCTATACTCTCTACTTTCAGAGACATCGATGACATGTACATTGCTGAGCGTCTGTATGCTGTGGCGTATGGCTGTGCTTTACGTACATCCAACAATGCTTCTCTTGCAAAACTTGCTCAACATGTTTATGATTTAGTATTTAAGGAAGGCACCCCTCTAAATCATATCCTTTTGCGGGATTATGCCAGAAACACGGTGGAGTACGCTTTGTATAAGCAAGTGCCACTACAAGTAGATACTGCATTGATTTTACCGCCATATCATAGCAGAATGCCTGAAGAGATGCCGTCTGACGAGGAAGTGGAGAGACATAGGCCTGATCGAGATTCCCCTGATTACAGAGAAAAATACGCCAGTGCGGTAGATGATATTCATCACTCAGTATTGACATGGGATTTTAGCAGATATGTAATCGATCCAGCTCTGTCCCATTTCTCACCCATCAGCTTTACCGTTGAGCAGGAGTATAAGTCATTCCTAAAGTCATTGCCACCTACGAAGAGGGACATGGTAAAGTCATTCGCAGAGCTTTATGAATGGCAGGACTTTTCATCGAGTGAAATTACTAAATACACCTATGATTTAGAAGAGAATACATTTGTGTACACCCCCAAAAAAAATAGTGGGATCTTTATTGAAGCAGAAGATTTTTTCAGAAATAATTTAACAGAAAAACAGCAAGGTTTAATTTATAAAAAAATTGTACCTCACCTTGAAAGCATAAAATGCTCCAAGGATCGGAGCCAAAACTCTGTGGAAACTTATCCATTGAAGCGTTGGATCTTTAAGCGGGTGATGGAATTGGGTTATGACCCTGAGTTACACGGCTATTTTGACTCCAAACGTAGTAGCCATTATGATCGATTTAATAACAGGATCGAACGTATCGGTAAGAAGTATCAATGGATCGCCTTCTACGAAATCATGGCAATAGTATCAGATAATCACAAGATACGTGAAAGATGGTCCTCTAAAAACAAACTTAAATATTATAATGGCCCGTGGGAGCTTTTGCTTCGCGATATAGATCCTGTTTTTACCTCTAGATCGAAAAAAACGGAGGAAGATCCTGACAAGTTAGATACTTCAACCACTCCCCCAAATTGGTGGCTAGATAGCCAATACACTTACTGGAACGAACCTGCGTCTAAATGGGCAACTACTACAGAAGACCTTCCTGACCCCAAAAATATAATACTGAGGACAGACGAGACTAATCAAGAATGGTTATACCTAAAGGTAAATGTGAACTGGCAAGAACCCAAACCACTTGGTTTTGACAAATATAAGATCAATAGAAAAGAAATTTGGTACCTGTTACAAGGATATCTAGTAAGAAGAAAGAACAAGGCAAAGGTTGTCGAATGGCTTCAGGAACAGGAGTTTAGAGGCCACTGGTTGCCAGAGAGCAGTACTGAGACCGAGTTACTTAATCGTGAGAACTATTGGTCTCCGTTCTCAAAAGCACTACAAAAAGAACAAAACGTTTGGGTGCCGTTAGGAGAATCGAAACATAAAGTAATCATAACCACATCTGAGGCCGTAGGCGAAATGAGCCAGGATAAGTCAGGTGCGCATTTCTACTATAGTATGCCATGTCGACCTATCTTCGAAGGCATGGGGCTACAGTATGCCCCTATTGACGGAGAGTTCAAAAACGATTTAGGTGAAATAGTCGCTACCAACATCAACCCTAATGGTGTGCTTATCCGCAAAACTGATTTGATCAATTTCTTGAACGAGAATGACCTTGATATCGTCTGGTGTCTACTGGGAAAAAAGCGATCGTATGCAGGAGACGATCGTTCTAACAATTATTTCAGCACCTTAAGTGGTGTGTATTATCTTGAGGAAAGCAAGGTTACAGGAGGCTTTACTCTGACAGAAGATGAATAATACTTATAGATTAATACTGTAGTCTATGGACATATACTTCTATCAAGCTGAGTGCGGCGACGCTGCACGCATAAGGTATGTTGGCAATGACGGCAAACCCCATAATATCCTTATTGACTCGGGGTACGAAAGAACCTTTGATCATGTGTTGGCTGACGAGATCCAAAAAGTCAGACAGGCAGGTGAGCGTATTGACCTGTGGGTTGTGTCCCATATTCACGACGATCATATAGGTGGTGCTTTGGAATATAAAAATACGATCATCTACGGGGGGCAAGAAGACATAGTAGACAACTGGTATTACAACCCACCGCGCTCAACTGCCAAAGAGTTAGTTGAGGTGCAATCCGATCTCATCAGTTCGGCTAAGAGCATCAAGCAGGGGGATGGGTTGACAGAATTCCTTGTAGCTAGCGGTAAACTGCCTAAAGCGGATATCACCTCAGAACTTCCACCACTTGATCTTCACGGATTGAAGATGACTATTCTAACTCCTGCCTCAAACGAACTAAATAGGCTTAGGGAAAAATACCCTGTAACTGATTTAAGGATGCTGGAGCGAGAGGAACTAGATGTAGTGAGCGAGGCTAAGGCCGCAAAAGGGAACGATTACCATATTCAGATAGGTGACTTCGATCTGGATCATTGGTCAGAGGACAATTCCGTGGAAAACGGAAGCAGCATCTCCATACTTACCGAATTTAACGGAAAAAGAACCCTCTGGCTAGCGGACTCTCACCCCACCGATATCGCTATATCATTAAAAGCCCTAGGTTACACTAATTCCGCTCCCATTGTCTGCGACTATGTTAAGGTAAGTCACCACGGTAGCAAGGGGAATAACAGCGACAACTTATATAACCTGATACGATGCAACCACTACATTATGAGCGTAGACGGGGAAAACAAACATAACCTTCCCAATAAGGAGTGTATAGCCCGTATTCTTCGCAATCAGAATAGACCATCTGAATCACATTATCACTTCTATTTTACCTATGATAACCAAACCCTCAGGAATATTTTTGAAAAGGATGGTGAGGATGTGTATGAAAAATGGAATTTCACAAATCATTTCGTGAGTGATAAGAAATGGGTCGAGATCAATTATTGACTATTGTTACACTATAACCTAGTGTAACGAACATGAGAAAAATATTCACATAAAGTTTCACGTGTACAAAAAAAAGCCTCTCAGATTTCTCTGAGAGGCTTTTTATGTTGTCCGACCAGGTTTCGAACCTGGACTCTTCTGAACCAAAATCAGACGTGTTGCCAGTTACACCATCGGACAAGTTACCGCCCAACTTAGAGTGGAAGCCCCGTCGTTGTTTGGTGATGCAAAGATAGGCAGACGATTTTAAACTGCAAACATTTGCTCAAAAATATTTTAAAAAGTTTCTTCTAAAATCTGCTTCAGCGCCGTGTGGTAGTGCTTTTTGGTAATTACTATACCATGCGGAGAAGCTCTGGTGATGTCGTTTTTATGCGCAGATGCGGTGCATAAATTCATGAAAATCACGTCGTTATTTTGAAGCGTTTTCTCAGAAATGGCTCGCAGCTTTGGTGCCATCATTACCAATATGCGGCTCTGGGCGTCGGCCAATAAAAAAATAATATTGCCTGAATTATTTTTTCAGAAGCCCATTCAAGGTTGATTTAATTGCCTTCTCAGAGTAGAGCAGTGCCGCCACATCATCCATTTAATAGGCCACTTGGTGCGTCCGTCTTAAGAGGGCGTGAGCGGTTACTCCTAATATTTGCTTTGGCGCCACGCATTTGGGTTTATCTAAAAGTGAGGTGCAAGAGCAGATACTAACATTTTTATGACCCACTCCACCGCATGTACTTGTTAAAAGCGTGATAGCAAAGGCAGAAGAGCCATTGAGGTGGGAGCAAAGAGCGGCCTGAAGTGCGGGTGCAAATAAATATGTTGGCAAATGCTGAATTTATTAACGCAACCTGTCACCTCCCTGAATTTTTCCCGTAAAGATATCTGCTATATCTAATGATCTATATGTATCCAACTACAACTAACACCGACATTGTTACCACTACCTGTGGCCGCCAGCTCGATCTGAGCAAAACCGAACTTGTAATAGAAAAGGCCAACAGCCTGTTCAGCTACAACGTGCACAAGCTTAGTACTGGCGAATATGTGATCGCCGAAAAATTTTACGCTAACCCGTTTAACAACAGGTATATTCTGCTCAACGACGATCAGATAGAGCTCCTGAAGAACCTTTAGTTGGCTCGATAGGCACTTTTCTAATTAATAATTGGAGGTCGCTAATTCAGTAGGCCAAGGGCATAAACTTTGAGTTATACCTCCGAGAGGCCATTTTGATTAGCAGAATTTAGTTGCGCACATTAGGTTGCTGATTGAATGTCTTAAAAGTTGTTCATAATCTCCAGGATTTTCTTCCTGCACTTCCCTTATAACGCCCAACTTATGTAGTAGGTCGAGAGTCTATTGTATTACATTTATTTTTTACCTCCGAAAGGACTATTCTATTAGCAGGATTTACAGGCTTGTACCCGCTATCTGTTTGTGCTGGCTATAGACTGGCTTGTGCACTTTCGCATAAATTAAATGATTAAAAGCCCGTGTTTTGCTGAGAACACGCAAAAAGAAGCAAGGCGGCAGCATATTTCCCCGGTATTCGCCATCATGTTTAGTAATTAAGCATCAAAGAGTTAATTTTTTTGTGTTGTTGCGTGGATTTGATAGATTTATGGGTTAGTTTTGCACCCTGAATTAACTCCATTAACAATAGCTAATCATTTATAAAAAGTCAAATGGCGAATATTGGCAGAATTACCCAGGTTATCGGTCCGGTGGTGGACGTTAGCTTTGCGGGTGAAAGTATTAAACTACCAAATATTTTGGATGCCCTCGAAGTGACGAAAGACAATGGCCAGAGAATCGTTCTGGAATGTCAGCAGCACCTTGGTGAGGACCGTGTACGTACCATAGCAATGGACTCTACGGAAGGTCTTTCTCGTGGCACTGAAGTAGTTGACCTGGGTGGTCCTATCAAAATGCCTACAGGCGAAGGCATTAAAGGGCGTCTGTTTAACGTAATCGGCGAAGCCATCGACGGTATTCCGCAGCCAGTTAGCACAGGCGGTCTTCCTATTCACAGACCTTCTCCACGTTTCGAAGATCTTGCTACTTCTTCTGAAGTACTTTATACAGGTATCAAAGTAATCGACTTGATCGAGCCCTATTCTAAAGGTGGTAAAATTGGTTTGTTCGGTGGTGCTGGTGTGGGTAAAACCGTACTGATCCAGGAACTGATCAACAACATTGCCAAGGCACACGGTGGTCTTTCTGTATTTGCCGGTGTAGGTGAGCGTACCCGCGAAGGAAATGACTTGCTTCGTGAAATGATTGAGTCTGGCATTGTGAAGTATGGCGATGCCTTTATGGAATCGTTAGAGCACGGTGGCTGGGATCTTTCTAAAGTAGATATCGAAGAACTGAAAGAGTCTAAGGCTACTTTCGTGTTCGGTCAGATGAACGAGCCACCAGGGGCACGTGCCCGTGTGGCGCTTTCTGGTCTTACAATGGCGGAGTACTACCGCGATGGCGAGCCAGGTTCAAGCGATGCCGGTCGTGACATCCTGTTCTTCGTAGACAATATCTTCCGCTTTACTCAGGCAGGTTCTGAAGTATCGGCTCTTCTTGGTCGTATGCCATCTGCGGTAGGTTACCAGCCAACGCTGGCCACAGAAATGGGTGCCATGCAAGAGCGTATTACCTCTACTAAGCGTGGTTCTATTACATCGGTACAGGCTGTTTACGTACCTGCGGATGACTTAACTGACCCTGCTCCAGCCACAACCTTTGCCCACTTAGATGCTACAACGGTACTTTCCCGTAAAATATCGGAGCTTGGTATCTACCCGGCAGTAGACCCTCTTGACTCTACTTCCAGAATCCTGACTGCCGATGTAGTTGGTGCAGACCATTATAACACTGCCCAGCGCGTTAAAGAAATCCTGCAGCGTTACAAAGAACTTCAAGACATCATCGCCATTCTTGGTATGGACGAGCTTTCTGAAGAAGACAGATTGGTAGTACACAGAGCACGTCGTGTACAGCGTTTCCTGTCGCAGCCATTCCACGTAGCAGAGCAGTTTACCGGCCTGAAAGGTGTATTGGTTGATATCAAAGACACTATCAGAGGCTTCAACGAGATTATGGACGGTCTGCATGACAACCTTCCGGAAGCTGCCTTCAACCTTGTAGGTACTATCGAAGATGCAGTTGCCAAAGGTCAGAAAATGATGGCCGAAGCCCGTTAATATAAGTTAAAGGTTAAGAGTTAAGAGTCAGAATTGGTACAGCCAATTCTGACTCTTAACTCTTAACTGTAAACTCATAACTACAAAAGAATGTATTTAGAGATAATCACACCAGATAAAAAGGTATTTGCCGGTGAGGTAGATGCTGCGCAGTTCCCCGGAACCAATGGTTCTTTCGAGGTGCTGGATATGCACGCTCCTCTAATCAGCACCCTGGAAAGAGGCAGAGTACGTGTCACCACCAAGCAAGGACAAGAGTTCTTTACCGTGGAAGGCGGTGTGGTAGAAGTGCTGAACAATAAAATTATTGTACTTGCCGAATCTGTTATTGGGTAAGTCTTTTTAGCTTAAACAAAAACGCCTTCTGTTCTTCTGGAGCAGGAGGCGTTTTTGCTTATTACCGTTGCTAATTGCCTACTATGTAAAGACTGCGCTGGTAAGGCGGCAGCGATTAAGGTTAGCTTACTGAGGCGGTCCATTTTGTTTCTTTTTTGTTTCTCTTATTACGGCATCTAACTCATGGCTGCTCTTGCTGAGCATTTGGCAAATATTTCGGGTATTCTGGTCGATGTCCATTTTTTCCAGAATTCTAATTAGGCCAATGATATTAGCCAGAGGCTTTCGGATAACATGCGATTGGTACCAGCCTAATTCCTTTGGTAAGCCCTCTGTATGGTTCAGGAGTTCTCTGGTGTCTTCTAACAGCTCCTTCTGCTCCACAAATTCTGTGATGTTATAGCCAATGCAAAAAATGCCGGTTGGCTCTAACTGCTCGTTAAACATAGCCTTGTACTCCCACTGCGTTATAATGTAACTGCCATGGCCATCGTGTTTGCGAAGGGTGGCCGGAAATAACCGCTCGGGATGGGCAAAGCATTTAGCGGCTACCTCTTTACACACTTCAACATCGTCTGGGTGCATGGTTACTCTGTAGGGCTGCCCTATAATAACACCATGAATGTGGTTGAACGCTCCGGCATAGTTGGTATTAACATAGGTATAGAAGCCCTCCATGTTAATAGTGGTGACATAATAAAAGGAAGAGTTTTCCAGTAAGGCTTTTGTTTCTTCAAAAGTGGTCATAGATTGATTGGGTTGCAATTAGGTCTACGAATAAAGTAAATAATTGCCGCTTTTATTTATGTTGTAAAGGTGCCTATATAAAACTACGCAGGCGCGGCAACAACGGCTATCATGTTTTATTGTTTATATTGTTGATTATTAAGTATTTGAACTTGGTGTGAAGTGCGATGATGCTTTGTTAATTTAATGTGATATCAGAGGGAGTGGTAACAAATGCATGAAAATGATAATAGGTGTAAAGTGCAGATAGTTGTGAAGCAAATACTGCACAGGCACTTTAGTTACCCTATTGGAGCTCTCTCCGGTTAAATTTTTAATTTAATGAGAGCAAATTATTCTAATAAAAAAGGCCTTCCAGAGGTATTTTCAGCGAAAAAGCAAGAGGACTATCATAGAGCAGATATGAGTTGTTTCGCTGATTCTGCAAGAATTCGGCTTAACTTTTTAATTCATTCTAAAAGGTCCTTAACTTAAGGCCAAATTAGATTAGCCATGACACAGTTTCATCCGAAAATAACACCGATCTATCAAACCTCTGTTTTTACATTTGAGGACCTTAACGAGCTGGAAAATTACTTTGAGCAACCCGGCAACCAGTACATGTACTCCAGGTTTGGGAACCCGAACACCGATGAGCTGGCTGCTGAAGTAAATAAGCATGAAGGAGGGGCAGGGGCTGTGGTGACATCTTCGGGTATGTCGGCCATTTTGGTTGCGGTGCTCACTTACTGCCAGGCTGGTGACCATGTGCTTTGTGCCGAAGAGATATACGGTGGTTCTGCTACGCTGCTGTCGCAGGAGCTGACACGGATCGGCATAGCGGTTACGTTTGTGCCTGCCGAAGAACTCTATAGCTTGGCTAACCACGTGCAGCCAAACACCAAAATGCTGCTGGCCGAAACCATCAGCAACCCACTGCTGCAGGTGCTGGATATTAAACGGCTGGCGGAGCAGACAAAGCAATCGGGCATAAAACTGGTAATTGACAATACGTTTGCCTCGCCAGTTATTACAAGGCCTTTTGAGTTTGGTGCCGATATGGTGATGCACAGCGTTACCAAATACCTCTCAGGACACAGCGATGTAACAGCCGGTGTGGTGGTTTGCCAGGAGCAGGACCTGAAGCGGGCCAAGCAGGTGGTGATGACCTTTGGTGTTAACTTAAGTCCCTTTGAAAGCTGGCTCGCCGCTCGCGGCCTGAAAACCTTGAAACTGCGCATTCGGCAGCACTCTCACAATGCCCTGGCTATAGCACAATTTCTGCAGCAGCACCCCAAGGTGGAGCAGGTGTGGTACCCCGGCCTGGAGCAGCATCCGCAACACCAGCTAGCTACAGAGCAAGGAAAAGGAATGTATGGTGGTATGCTGTCTTTCAGAATCGCAGACGAACTGGGAACGGTAAACAGCTTTATGCAGGCCCTGCAGCACATGCCGTTTGCCCCTTCGCTGGCTGGCGTCAGCACATCTATTTCTCACCCGCTGCGCACCTCTCACCGCTCCTTTACCCCCAACAGGCTAACCAAATTAGGTATCACACTCGGCGTAATCAGGCTATCGGTTGGAATAGAAGATGCAGAAGAACTAATTGCTGACTTGGAGCAGGCGTTGGAGAAAATATAGTAAGTGGAGCAGTAAAGTTCTGTTTATTTAGATGATGGCTCATGCATAAAAATGAAAATTGTCACTTGGAATTGCAATGGAGCTTTAAGAAACAAGTTTCAATTTCTCTTAGAACTCGAAGCTGACATTTTTATAATTCAGGAGTGTGAAGACCCAGAGCAAACACCACATATACAATATAAAGAGTGGGCTAAAAACCATCTTTGGATCGGAAGCAACAAGAACAAAGGCCTTGGGATATTTGCTGCAGAAGGCTTTAAGATGGAAATGTTAACATGGAGCAATGTCTTTTCAGATCATGTTGTGAAGCATTTTCTTCCTTGTTTAATAAATAATGACTTTCAACTTGTGGGGGTGTGGGCGCACCAGAATAACTCTCCTAATTTTGGCTACATTGGGCAAGTTTGGAAATACCTTCAACTAAATAAGCAGAAGTTAGGAAAGGTAATAATTGCAGGAGATTTAAACAGTAATACTATCTGGGACCAGTGGGATAGATGGTGGAATCATTCTGATGTGGTAAGAGATCTGCAAGAGCTTGGAATCATAAGTATATATCACAAGTTTTATAATGAAAATCAAGGAGAAGAATCTAAACCTACATTCTTTTTAAACAGAAAGCTTTCAAAACCATATCACATAGACTATGTTTTTCGAAGCCAAGAGTTTGAAGCTGGCATATTAAACGTAGATATCGGTGACACAGAGCAGTGGTTGAGAGTTAGCCACCATTTACCACTAATTTGTAATTTCGAAGGAGGTAGAAAATAGTTGAATGACCAAGATTGTAATAAGCAGATTATACTCCCAGCTCCGCCTTCAGTACTTTCACCACTTTCTCCAGGTCTTCTTCTGTCAGGCTGCTGCTGGAGGGGAGGCAGAGTCCTTTTTCAAAGAGTGCCATACTCAAATTTTCTCCGTAATACGGAGCGTCTTTGAACAGGGGCTGCAGGTGCATAGGTTTCCAGAGCAGGCGTGTTTCTATATTATAAGCTTCCAGGGCAAGGCGAACTTCTTCGGGTGTTTTGTTTAGTTCTGGCTGTAATAAAATAGTGGTGAGCCAGCGATTAGAAAAACAGTTTTTCGGCTCCGGCAAAAAAGAAATCAGCTCGCTCTCCAATTGCTCCCGGTAAAAGCCGAAAATTTCGCGTCGCTGTTTCACTCGTTTCTCCAGCACCTCCAGTTGCCCCCGCCCAATACCGGCTGCAATATTGCTCATGCGGTAGTTGTAGCCCATCTGCGTGTGCTCGTAGTAGGAGTTACTTTCCTTAGCCTGCGTCGACAAAAATCTGGCCTGTTCGGCAAGTTGTTCATTGGCCGTTACAAGTGCTCCTCCACCCGAAGTGGTAATAATTTTATTTCCATTAAATGAGAAGATCCCGAGTTCGCCAAAAGTACCTGTTTGGTGGCCACCATACCGGGAGCCCAACGATTCTGCTGCGTCCTCTATAAGCGGAATTTCATAATGGTGGGCAATATCGAGCAGCTCTTTCATCATGGCGGGCATACCGTAAAGGTGTACCAGCAGGATGCAGGCAGGCTTTTTCCCAAGCTTTAACCGTGCTTCTATTGTTTGGGTGAGCGTAGTGGGGCACATGTTCCAGGTAGATGCCTCGCTTTCCACAAAAACGGGCGTGGCACCCATATAAAGAATTGGGTTGGCAGTAGCTACGAACGTAAAAGTAGAGCAAAGCACTTCGTCGCCAGGTTGTACCCCCAGTACGCGGAGGGCCAGGTGAATAGCGGCCGTTCCGGAATTAAGCGCTACCGCAAAGCGAGCATTGGTATGCTGGCAAATGTCGTGCTCTAAACCTGGTATATTGGGGCCGGCTGTGGTTACCCAATTGTCTTCGAGAGCCTTCTGAACATAGTTCTGCTCATGCCCCCCCAGGTGCGGTACCGACAGGAAAATACGTCCGGGCCTATAGTTCATTTGATTTGATAATTTTTGCAGGTACACCCACTGCTGTACACCGGGCAGGTAGGCTTTTAGTTACAACGGCACCGGCACCTATAGTGGTATTCTCTCCAACCATAATGCCTTGCAAAAGAGCGGCATTGGTGCCTACATATACGGCTTCTTGTAAAGTGACAGCACCCGATACCTTTACTCCAGGCATAAGCGATACAAAATCATTCAATACAACATCGTGGCCGATTGTGCAACATAGATTGATGAATACGTGCTTCCCCAGGTTGATGTTGGAGGTTAATATCACTCCCTGCGAAATAATGGTGCCAGGTCCAAACGAAATATATTGGTAAGGCTTAACAGAAACCGAAGGGTGCAGTAGCACCGGAAAATAAAGATTGGAAAACTTCTGCAGGCGCTGTACCACTTGCCTTTTTACCTGTGGAGAGCCGATGCCTAACACCACAGCAAGCTCTTGCTGTACCAGTTCCAGGTCGTTTAGAGTTCCCAGGTAAGGCACTTGGTCTATAAACAAGCCAGAGAGGGAGGTATTGTCGTCGTAAAAACCAAGTATATTCCAGGTAGCAGACACTTCGTTGATCTGGTGAAGCAAAACAAGCAGCTCACGACCAAGGCCGCCAGCACCTACAAGGGCAATGTCTTTCATGTGGTGGGTATTTCGCCTTTAAAGCGCGGCGCTGTGGCATAACCTGGGGCATGTATGTCGGCGCTTTTTACAACTTGTTTCACCGTTTTCAGCAGAATATAGAGGTCTGTTTTAAAACTTTGGTGCTCTACATACCACAGGTCAAGTTTAAATTTCTGTTCCCATAAAATGGCATTACGCCCATGAATCTGAGCCCAGCCTGTAATGCCTGGCATTACTTCGTGCCTCCTTGCCTGCTCCTGGTTGTAAAGTGGCAGGTAATCCATGAGCAAGGGGCGTGGACCTACCAGGCTCAGGTCGCCACGGAGCACATTAAAGAGTTGAGGCAGTTCATCAAGCGATGTTTTCCGGACCCAGGTACCAATAGCAGTGAGGCGCTTCTCGTCTGGCAATAACTCCCCGTGTTGGTCATAGGCATCGACCATGGTTTTAAACTTGTACAGAAAAAATGGCTTGGCCTTATAACCTGGCCTCTGCTGCCTGAAAAGCACCTGGCCGTTTTGCTTAGCCGCCAGGCATAACCCAACCAGTAGAAACAGCGGGAAGCTAAGAAACAGGGCCACAGTGGCTAGCACAAGATCTAATATGCGTTTAAAATACTTCTGGTACATGTTTAAACTTACGGCTAAGCGCTACGTCTCAGTTTTCTGCTAAAGCACTTTTTACGAAAATACAAATTATTTTATTTGCAATAGTAATTGGTTCAGCTTAATTCAAGGCCGGAACGGGAGCAAAGCTGTATGGGTGCTATTAATTTTTTACCTTGCGGCAAATAGTCGGCAGGAGCCAAAACAAAGCGGGTTCAGACTTGGCTTAGCCTACTTTACCCTAAGTGACTTTGAGCCTAAAATGCCTCCTGAAGGCTTTTTTTATTAGTAGAATTTAAAACTTAAGGCGTAACATGCTTGATTTTCCAAATGCAAAACTGAACCTGGGGCTGTTGGTTACCTCTAAACGGCCCGATGGTTTTCATAATTTGCAATCTTGTTTTTACCCGGTTAAGTGGTGCGATGCGTTAGAGGTGCTGCCAGCCTCCGAGGAGACGTTTACTATGAGCGGTCTGCCTGTGCCTGGTAACCCCAACTCTAATCTTATTCTTAAAGCCTATAAGCTGCTGCAGCAGGATTATAAGCTACCGCCCGTGCACTTGCACCTGCACAAGGTTATACCTATGGGGGCCGGTTTGGGAGGAGGCTCTGCCGATGCGGCCTTTACGCTTAAGTTGCTGAATGTACTCTTTGAGCTTAGTCTGAACGAGGATGCCTTAGAGGATTATGCGCGTAAATTAGGAAGCGACTGTGCCTTTTTTATCCGAAACAAACCAGTGCTGGCCGTAGAAAAAGGAGATGTTTTCAAGCCAATAGAGCTCGATCTCACGGGCTATAGCTGTGTGGTAGTTTACCCGGGAATTCACATCACCACGGCAGAGGCTTATGGTAATATCAACCCAAAAGAGCCCGAAATAGGCCTTGATGAGCTGATACAGCAGGATGTGTCTACCTGGCGCAACACCTTGAAAAACGATTTTGAGGATGCGCTCTTCCCTAAATACCCGGCTTTAGCAGTATTAAAAGAAAATTTATATGAAGCCGGGGCAGTGTATGCCTCCATGACAGGCTCTGGCTCGGCAGTGTATGGCTTGTTTAAGGGAGAAGTGCCGGTAAACTTAATCTTTCCCGATAATTATCTCGTCTGGAAGGGTTTGCTTTAGCTTTTTGCGGCGCACCACAAAGGCGTCCAGCACCGGGTAAATAAACACACTTAGCAGAATGATAGCGGCTCCGAGGTAGAAACCGGTAGAAACCTGTTTATGCTCGTTAAAAATAATCCAAGCCAACACAATGCCATAAACAGGCTCCAGATTTACGGTAAGGTTCATGGTGTAGGCGGTAATGCGCTGCATCAGCCGAACACCGGCCGTGTAAGCGTATACGGTGCAGGCTAGCGAGAGTATAAGCAGGTACACCCAGTCCATAGCAGTTAGGGCAAAATTTAGCGCGCCTCCCTCAGCAAAAAAGTAAGTGTAAACCGGGAAAAAGAGCACAGTGCCCAGGCAGGCTCCGGCCATTTCGTAGCAGGTGATGGTGGTAGCAGGTATTTTTTTTGCCAGGCCTGCATTGATGATGGTAAAAATAGAGGCCAGCAGGGCAGAGGTAACCGCCATTAAAATTCCCACTATGTTGTTAAACTCGGTCTCGTGCTGAAAAATAACATAGAGCCCCAGTATGATGACAAGTCCCAGCAGAATTTCGTGTGCCTTTATGCGGCTTTTGGTAAAGAGTGGTTCCAGAAAGGCCGTCCAGAGACTGCAGGTAGCCATACCCACCAGGCAAATCGAAACCGATGAAATTCGGGCGGAGGCAAAGAAAAGCATCCAATGTGCCGCTATCAGAAATCCAACACTGAATACTACAAGCCCCTGGCGGCTACCGAGCCAGAATTTGGTGCCTTTTTTATAGATGATAAGGCCAAGGGCTAAGGCTGTAAGCAGCGTCCGTAATGCTACCAGCTCTACCGCCGGAATGGTGATAAGCTTGCCCAGAATGGCTGTAAAGCCCCACAGGAAGATGATGAAGTGCAGCTCAAAAAAATCTCGCAGACGTGGCATTAGCGTGGTATGTAGCGGTATAGCACAAAGCCGATACCTGTAAAAATAATGGTCGGAATCCAGGCAGCAATAAAAGGATCCATGTTGCCCACCTGAGCGAGGCTACGGCTGGCAATTACAAAAATGATAAAGATGAAGGCCAGTACGAAGCCAAGTGCAATCTGGACTCCCACACCTCCTCTGGCTTTTCGGGCACTCATAATAACGCCGATAATGGTCAGGATTATGATCGCAAAGGGATAGGTAAACCGCTCATACTTTTCTACCAGGTAAAGTTCTATGTCGTCGGCACCACGTTCTTTTTTCTGCGCAATAAAAGCGTTTAGCTCCGGCAGGGTCATGGTTTGCTCCAACTTGTAAGTGCTCTCAAAGTCTTTCGGCCGCATATTTAGGGTGGTATCGAGCTGTCCGCCTTTGAAAATGGTTTCTTTCTCACCATCGAAGGTGCGCAGGGTGTAGCTGTCCATGTGCCACTTTTCTTTTTCGGCGTTCCAGGAAATGTAATTGGTGGTGAGCTTTTCTGACAGGTTAATGCCCGTAATGCGCTCAAGGGCGAAGTTATAGCCTATATGGGAATTGTTGTTGTAGTTCTCCATGTAGGCATAGGTGTCTGGCGCAATTTTCATGTGAATGTTACGGCCATCATATGTAAAAGGGCTCTTTACATACTTTACCTGAAAGGCCACCGTCTTTTTATTTGAGTTTGGAATAACCCAGCCAATTAGGCCAAAGGTCATGGCGGCAATAAGCGCAGCTCCCATGGTGTAAGGCAGCAGCAACCGTCTGAAGCTTACGCCACTGCTGAGGATGGCGATGATTTCGGTATGCGAGGCAAGCTTGGCCGTTACAAAAACAGTGGCAATAAACACCGTAATGGGGCTCAGCATGTTGGCATAGTACGGTATCAGGTTTACATAGTACACCAGAATTTCTGATACCGGCAGCTTGTGCTTAATAAAGTCGTCGTTTTTCTCTGTAAAATCAATTACACAGATAATGGCCACTAAAATGAGCACCACAAAGAAAAATGTGGTCAGAAATTTCTTCAGTATATAACTATCGAGGAGCTTCACCTTTTAAAAAGTTAAGAGTTAAAAGTTATGAGTTAAGAGTGTAAAAGAATTTTAACATATATGTACATGCCTTATTCTGTTTGGGAAAATATTTATAGGTTTTAACTCTTAACTTTTAACTGGCTCGCTAGAGCCTGGTCATTAGTTTCTTTACCATCAGGTCTTTCCAGTCGCGGAAAGTTCCCTTTAGAATTTGTTCACGAGCCTGCTTTACCAGCCACAAGTAAAAAGTGAGGTTATGCACGCTCGATATCTGGGCGCCCAGCATCTCGGTAGAGTGCACCAAGTGGCGCAAATATGCTTTGCTGTAAAACGTGCTCACATAGCCACCTAGTTCCGCATCTATCGGGCTAAAGTCGTCGGCCCATTTTTTATTGCGGATGTTCACGATGCCTTGTGTGGTAAACAACATGCCATTGCGGGCGTTTCGTGTGGGCAGTACACAATCGAACATGTCTACACCGAGGGCAATGTTTTCGAGAATGTTGGCTGGTGTGCCTACACCCATCAGGTAACGAGGCTTGTCGGTGGGCAGTATGTCGCACACCAGCTCCGTCATTTCATACATCATTTCGGCTGGCTCACCTACCGATAAACCACCTATAGCGTTGCCTTCGCGGCCAAAAGAAGCAATGGTCTCGGCCGACTTTACGCGAAGGTCTTTGTAGGTGCTGCCCTGCACAATAGGGAAAAGCGTCTGGTTATAACCGTACTTCGGTTCGGTGCTGTCGAAACGATCTACACAGCGCTGCAGCCAGCGGTGCGTGCGGTCCATCGAGTTTTTGGCATAGGTGTAGTCGCAGGGATAAGGCGTGCATTCATCAAAAGCCATGATAATGTCGGCCCCGATAGTACGCTGTGTATCCATTACGTTCTCCGGAGTAAAGTTAAGGGTAGATCCATCTATGTGCGACTTAAACTTTACACCTTCTTCCTTTATTTTGCGTGTGCCTGCCAGCGAAAATACTTGGTAGCCGCCACTATCGGTCAGGATTGGGCCGTTCCAGCCATTAAATTTATGAAGGCCACCCGCTTTCTCCAGTACCTCCAGGCCGGGGCGCAGGTAGAGGTGATAGGTATTGCCTAGAATGATCTCTGCTTTTATATCGTCGGTTAGTTCGCGCTGGTGCACAGCTTTTACGGTGCCAGCTGTACCAACGGGCATAAATATAGGCGTTTCTATGGTGCCGTGGTCGGTTTGAACCACGCCGGCCCGCGCTTTTGACTGGGTATCGTTTGCTACTAAAGTAAATTGCATAAAATGTAGAAGATAGGCCAATGGTTACAAAAACAAGGCCAGATAGCAGCAAAAGCAAAAAGCTTCTGCTTTGTTTTATCTAAAAATTTAGAACCCGCAAAGATACGAACTGGTAAAGGAGACACAAGGCATAAGATGCAAGTTATGAGACTTTTTTAAGTGCCTTTCTTTTCTGTTTCGGAGCATGTAGCCAAAGCAGGAGCAGGCTCGGAGCTAAATTCAACTAAAGTTTTCTGACGCTTCGGAAATGGCAGCAGATTAATTACTTTTGAGAAGGCAATATTGAACCGTTAAATGACTGTATGATTAAATGGCTAATTCATTTAGAATTTTAAGCATATATGCAGAGCCGACAATTCAGCCATGAAGCAATTTGCCTGTTTCACAATTCGACAAAGTAACCATTTAACACCTGATTGATTTGGTCCCACTTATACTGCTGGCTGTTCTTGCTTTCTGCGTGCTGGTTCAGCTATACTATGCTTATTTCTATTTCCTGCCACTCACCCGGTATCAAGACCCTGAATCGAACACCAAAATACCGGTTACTGTAATTGTAGCGGCGCATAATGAACTCGAGAACCTGATAGAACTGTTGCCGATGCTGCTCGACCAGGAATACCCTGAGTTTGAGGTGCTGGTGGTTAACGACCGCTCCGAAGACGATACCGAGTTTTACCTTTACGAACTGGAAAAGCAATTTCCGCATTTCAGGGTCGTTACTATCAAGAAGACACCCGAATACCTTAATTCCAAGAAATACGCGCTGGCCCTGGGCATCAGGGCTGCTAAGTACGAGCACATGCTTTTTACAGATGCCGACTGCCGGCCCTCCGGCCTGAACTGGATCGAAAAAATGCAAAGTGCCTATGCCTCAGGGGCTGATGTAGTAGTGGGATATTCCCCTTATTTAAAAATTAAAGGATTTTTAAATCATCTTATCCGATATGAAACCTTACTGACCGGAATTCAGTATCTGTCTCATGCAAACAAGGGATACGCATACATGGGCGTAGGGCGAAATTTGTCTTATACCAAGGCGTGTTTTTTTAGAAATAAAGGTTTTGCATCACATATCAGAACGGTGGGCGGTGATGACGATCTCTTTGTTCGGGATGCCGTCAGAAACAGTAATGTAAGCCTGGTAATAGACAAAGAGGCACATACAGAGAGTATTCCCAAAAAGACGTTTCGGGAGTGGCTAACGCAAAAAAGAAGGCACATGGCAGCAGGCAGGCAGTATACGGCCGGTGCTAAAAGAAGAATTGGATCTTTTTTAGCTGCTAACATCCTTTTTTACGTACTCACTATTATTGTACTTGTTTTCAACAGTCAATTGGCTATATTGGGTGCTGTTGTTGGCCTGCGGTACGCCCTTGTTTTTCCGGTTTACATGCTTTCTGCACGTAGGCTCCAAGAAAAAATTTCATTGCCACTGTTGCCTGTTTTGGACTTAGTCTATTTTTTCAACTATCTGCTCCTTGGGGTATCTGTATTAATGTATAAAAAAATCAGATGGAAGTAAATAAACAATTCTCTGCAAAAGCTAAACACGATTTCAAGCTGATTCAGGCAGCTGTAGAAGAAAACGATGAGAAAGCGTATGCCGAGTTGATGAGTATCTATAAAAAGCCTGTATACCACGTTGTGCTAAAGATGGTGCGCAATGCAGACGATGCCGAAGACCTGACCATAGAAGCCTTTGCCAAAGCGTTCAGAAACCTGCATAAGTTTAACCCGGAGTATGCCTTCAGTACCTGGCTTTTCCGGATCGCCACCAACAACTGCATCGACTTTATCCGGAAGAACAGGATAAAAACCATGAGCATCGACTCTGCAATAAAAATAGACAACGGCGACGAAATTACGATCGACTTCAAAGACAAGAACCTTAACCCGCAGGAAGAGGCTATTAAAAACCAAAAGATCGAGATTATGCAATATGTGGTAGCCAAATTGCCGGAGAAATACCAGCGACTGGTTACACTGCGATATTTTAATGAGCTGAGCTACGAAGAAATAGCCACCGAGCTAAATGCACCGCTTGGTACCGTAAAAGCCCAGTTGCACCGTGCCCGCGAATTGCTCTACGACATGGTGAAAAACAAAAAGCATTTGATATAAGGCTACGCCATAATTTATAAGTAGCCATTGAAGGAAAGTAAACTTTACAGTTTACAATAACCTAAAATGGCTCTGAACAGTAAACGAAAGAAACAGGAAAAGAGGCAGATGATCTCTCCTCTTGCTTTAAGATTTTGGATTAAGGTTGATTATTGGTTAGAAGCCCCTGCTGCACTTGTTGTAGTGGGGGCTTTGCCTTTTACCCCTTGTCTAAAAAAAAGCTCCTTTGCCTCCGGAAGGGCAATTTCATTAGGATAATTTACCTGAGCCTGCTGCTAGGGTAATGGCACATACACCACCTTTTTTGTCTCAAAGAAATCTTCGTTAAAATAATCCTTCAGGTCATACACCTCTGTAATCAGCCCGGACTCTGCTATCTCTTCTGCCAGATCGCCGCCTTTAAGATAATACAGGCCTTTGGTGGGCAGTTCGGTTCGTTTAAAGCTGTTGGCTACCCAGGGATAGAAATTGGCCAGGCGCGTTACGGCACGGCTTACTACAAAGTCGAATTTTTCGCGTACCTGCTCGGCCCTGGTGTGGGCAGCGGTTACGTTCTGCAGGTGTAGTTCGCGGGCAATCTCCTGCACTACATGTATTTTTTTGCCAATAGAATCTACCAGGTGGAACCGTACTTCCGGAAACATAATGGCCAAAGGAAGGCCAGGTAAGCCTCCACCGGTTCCTACATCTAAGACATGGGCATGCGCCGGAAACTGTACCACCTTGGCTATGCCCATCGAATGCAGAATATGGTGCACCCCCAGCTGTTCCATGTCTTTGCGCGAGATTACATTTATTTTTTCATTCCACTCGCGGTAGAGCTCTCCCATGTGCTCAAATTTTGCCAGCTGATCTTCTGTCAGCTCCGGGAAGTAACCTGAAAGCAATGTACGGATGGCGGTAGTGTGGGGCATCTTATCTGTATTTAGCGGTTTAACCTTGTGCTGCAAAAGTAATAATAGTTCCTGATTGATCGTACGCAGTCCGGATCATAAACTCTACATCAGCGCCAGCCTTGTGCTAATTATTCTAATGAAAACAGCCTTCCGGAGCCAGTTAAGATCATAACTAACAAGGCTTAATTCGCAGCGTTATCCAGTTCGTGCGGGTTGCCAATTTTGAAGTATGCACCTTTAGCCAGTTAAAAATGGCAGGACTTGTTAATCAAAGCCCTCCTCGAGCAAAAACTGAACAGCCCTTATTTCGGAATAGTATACATTTTGGCGAAAGTCTATAGCAAAACCGACGTGCCCGCCTTCTGCTGGTGCCTCCAGAAAAAAATTGGGGTTATGCTCTGCTTCCTTCACCGGAAAACAGCTGTTCGATAGAAATGGGTCGTTTTTGGCGTTAACGAGCAGCGTTGGAATCCGAATGTTTTTAATAAACTGTTTGGAGCTGGAGCGCGTGTAGTAATCGTCGGCACTTGCAAAACCATGCAGTGGTGCCGTAAATCGTTCATCAAACTCCGGAAAAGACCATAAAGGGTTGTAGCCGCTCAGGTCCACCTTGTCTGGGAACAGCTCCCGCTTTTGTGCCAGCTTAATTTCGAGCGACTTCAGAAACCTGCGGCTATAGATTTTAGAGATTCGTTGGGCAGAACTTTTCAGATCGACAGGGGCCGAAAACACAATGGCTCTTTTTACCTCCTGAGGAACCTGCTCCGGTGCCTCGCCCAGGTACTTCAGGCTAATGTTGCCCCCTGCGCTAAAACCGATCAGAAATACTGTTTGATAGTTGCCCACCTGCAGTGCATGCCGCAGCACGAAATCCAGGTCGTCGGAAGCACCCAGGTGGTAGGAGCGGAGCAGCTTGTTAGGCTCTCCGCTGCAGCTGCGGTAGTTCCAGGCCAGCGCATCTATGCCATGCGCATTAAAAGTTTTTACCATCCCCTTTATATACGACCGCTCCGAATCACCCTCCAGCCCATGCGAAAGTATAACAACGGTGTCGGAGCCTACCCGCGACCAGTCAATATCTATAAAATCTTGGTCGGGGGTAGGGAGTCGCTCCCGCTCATACTGCACACCTGGCACCTTCCGGAACAAACCTGGCACGATTGTTTGGAGATGACCATTAAGCAGATAGAAAGGAGGCTTATAAGCAGAGGCAACAACAGGCATAAGAAATAATCAAATAAATCTAAAATTGTAATTTTTTATGAATGTGATCTATTTTAACTCAATTCAGATAATAAGTATATCAATATTCTGTTCTAATCGTATTTAAAACCACACCTAAAATTACTTGAACTTATGAAAATAGAATCGATATTTAAAACTATATTTTTTGCATTTGCCCTGGGTGCCTTTATGTTTGCCTGTGAGCAAGAGACGAGTAGCCAAACCTCAACGGAGGCAGAAGTAGTGGAGGTGGAGACCGACACGCAAGCCTCACCTAGCGAGGTGGAAGCTAAGAGAGAGTATAACGATTTTTCTGCCTGGGTAAACGAACGATCGGCCAGAGTGGAGTCGGCCACTGAAGCAGAGTGGAAAGAAATGAAACAGGAATACAAAGACAAAGAAGCCGAGTTGGAAACAAAAAGCGCCTCCTGGGACGACAAAACCAAAGAGGAGTGGAAAGAGCTGAAAGCCAGCTGGAAAAGCACAGAAGACAAAGCAGAAGCCCGATTTAAGGGTAATCGCTAGTAAGCAAGTTTTTGATTTAAAAAACAGAGCTGCTGTGGCCTTGGAGCTGTAGCAGCTCTGTTTTGTTTAAGATGCTTGATTTTGCCAAAACAACTTGCTTACTTTGCGCCAGCAAAAGGCAAAGGTTATAATAATTTTATCTGGCAATTGCTTTGGATATTAATTATTATCATGATACCTTTGCAAACTCATTTACGGATAGGAACAAAGAATTTAATTTTATATTTGAAATAATATGGCTAACCATAAGTCGGCATTAAAAAGAATCAGAGCGAACAACGCTAAACGTCTTCGTAACAGATACCAAGCGAAAACTACTCGTACTTTTATCAAAAGGTTGAAAAATACAACTGACCAAGCCGAGGCGCAGGAACTTTACAAGACAGTTGTTTCTATGATTGACCGTCTTGCCAAGAAAAACATCATCCACAAAAATAAAGCTTCTAACAACAAGTCTAAGTTAGCGAAATTCGTTAGCAGCTTAGCCGCAGCTTAATTTTTGTAGGTTCCAGTCTGAAAGCCTTGCGCTACCCGTGCAAGGCTTTTTGTGTTTTTACTACTTTCCCTGCTGCAACAGATTGGCTATTGAAAGACTACCTTTCTAAATTTGTAGCTGGCTATACGATCTGCATCTTTATAACCAGATCTTACTGTACAAACTGAGGCATGAGAGTCTCTCTGCCTTGCCTATCAGCCTCCTCTGCATTACTCAAACTATAGAACCTTACAAAAGCAAAAGCCTGAGACCTATTTGAGATCTCAGGCTTTTGCTTTTGTAAAGCAGTTCAGAACTAGGCTACGCTCAACTTAATCATGTTGGTGCGTCGCTCCTGGTTCATAGGCATGCTGGCTGTGTTCACAAACACATCGCCAGCCTCCAGGAACCCCCCGTCTAAGAGCGTTTGCTTAATATCAGCAATGGTGGTGTCTGTAGATTCGAAGGTTTCGTAGTAGAAGCCTCTGATGCCCCAAACAAGATTCAGGGTATTTAATAACTTTTTGTTTTCAGTAAACACAAAAATGTCAGATTTCGGACGGTGCCTAGCCAGGCGTAAGGCGGTGTAGCCAGATCTGGTGATACCGATAATGGCACGGGCATTGGTGTCGCGGGCAAGGCCACAGGCGTTTGCCACGAGGCTATCGCTCAGGAAAGTAGGAGAGTCTGGGCGCAGGCCATAAGTTTTGTCAAACACCTTGGCGTTGCGCTCTACGTTCAGGATGGTAGATACCATGCTGCGGATAGTCTCGAGAGGGTAAGCTCCTACAGCTGTTTCAGCGCTCAGCATCAGCGTGTCGGCACCATCTATCACAGCGTTTGCTACGTCGTTGGTTTCTGCACGGGTAGGACGTGGGTTTACAATCATGCTCTCGAGCATTTGCGTGGCTACAATTACCGGCTTGGCGGCCTTATTGCACTTTTCGATCAGCATCTTCTGGATCATTGGCACTTCTTCCATGCCCACTTCCACACCAAGGTCGCCACGGGCTACCATAACGGCATCGGTCGCTTCAATAATTTCGTCGATGTTACGAATAGCTTCCGGTTTTTCTATTTTAGCAATTACACGGGTGTCTTTGCCGCGCTCCTGAATAATGCGCTTAATTTCATGAATGTCTTCTACACGGCGCACAAACGAAAGAGCCACCCACTCAACATCATGGTCAAGGCCGAAATGCAGGTCCTTTAAGTCTTTCTCAGTTAAGCAGGGAGCCGAAACAGAGGAATCGGGCAGGTTAATGCCTTTGCGAGGCTTCACGATGCCACCATATACTACCTCCGCCTCAACCTCCAGGTTGTTATCTGTAGATATTACCTTTAGTTCCAGCTTGCCATCGTCTAGCAGAATAGCATCGCCAGGTTTGACGTCTTTGGCCAGCTCTGTGTAAATTGTAGACAGTCTGCCTGGAATTGTAAGAGAGCCATCGCAAACAAGTTTAATAATCTGGCCTTCTTCTATTTCAATACCGCCGTTCTCTACATCGCCCAATCTGATTTTTGGCCCCTGTAAGTCCTGCACAAGGCTCACATTGGTGTTTAGCTCACGGTTAACTTCACGCACAAAGTTTATAACCTCAAGGTGCTCTTCGTGGGCGCCATGAGAAAAGTTAAGACGGAAGGCATCAACTCCTTCTTTTACCAATGCCTGAAGACGGTCGTAGCTATTGCTAGCTGGGCCAACGGTGGCCAATACTTTTGTTTTGTTAAAGAATTCCATATTAGAAGATCAGATTTTCTTAAATTTAATTTATGAGGGTCAATTTTTTTGAAAAAAGATTTTGGGGCTTGCAAAGCAGTTTTGAAGCAAACTCAGGTGAGTTCCAGTGCTTGGCGTTTTAGGGTGACTGTTGAGCATCATCATACGCATTAAGGTTAGGGAGCAGGCAGGTTTTAAAAATAATTTAGTTGCCCGCTGTTTTACTACCTGGTTTTAGTCTGGAGCCGTACGTTTTGTATTGCTCGTTCTTACTAGTCAGCTGTTTACCTTTGGCCCTGCCATATAAGATAAGGTCCATTTGCATCAGCAGTGGCCACTAGGCTATCTGCTGGAGTGCCAGGGCAAGATAATATTGCTTATTCGATAAAGCTACTCCTGAAGACGAAAATTTGCCACCATACTTATACGATAAGCGCCTTTTTTTCATGCAATTTCGAAACAACTCCAAAAATAAGATTCTTAGTTCGTAAATCTGCATATAAGGTGTAAAACTTTTCAAAAGACATGAATGGCGTAATTTTTTTTGATATTGTCTGCCGAAATATATTTCTTTGCACTGTGTTTTAATTAACTATAAGAAAAAATGTCGGAAATCGCAGAAAAAGTAAAGGCTATCATCATTGATAAGCTTGGTGTTGAAGAGTCAGAGGTAACCCCGGAAGCAAGCTTCACTAACGATCTTGGCGCTGATTCATTAGATACTGTTGAGCTTATCATGGAATTTGAGAAAGAGTTCAACGTATCTATTCCAGATGATCAGGCTGAAAATATTGCAACTGTAGGTCAAGCTGTAAGCTACCTGGAAGAACACGCAAAATAGTGCCCCAATCATCACTTTATTATTAGTTAAAAATTTCTACTATCTATCCTCTACTAACAGCTTATGGAGCTTAAGAGAGTTGTAGTTACTGGGCTAGGCGCACTCACGCCAATTGGTAACACCGTTGCAGAATACTGGAATGGGTTGTCCAATGGCGTGAGTGGAGCTGCGCTTACTACACGTTTCGATGCCAGTAAATTCAAAACGCAGTTCGCGTGCGAAGTGAAAGGATACGTGCCAGAAAACTACTTCGACCGTAAAGAGGCCCGCAAAATGGACCTTTTTTCGCAATTCGCAATGGTTGTGGCTGATGAAGCTGTGAAAGATGCCAACTTAGTTGAAGGCACTTACGACCCGGGAAGGGTAGGCGTAATCTGGGGCTCCGGTATTGGCGGTCTGCGCACTTTTCAGGAAGAATGCGTGAATTTTGCCAATGGCGATGGTACCCCTCGCTTTAACCCGTTCTTCATCCCTAAAATGATCATCGATATTAGCGCCGGCCATATTTCTATTAAATATGGGTTCCGCGGTCCTAACTTCTCTACAGTCTCTGCGTGTGCCTCTGCCACCAACGCCCTGATCGACTCCTTTAACTATATCCGACTGGGTATGGCCGATGTGATCGTGAGCGGAGGTTCTGAGGCAGCTGTTACAGAAGCTGGAATAGGTGGATTTAACGCTTTGAAAGCCCTTTCGGAGCGCAACGATTCTCCAGAAACTGCTTCGCGCCCCTTCGACAAAGACCGCGATGGTTTTGTGTTGGGTGAGGGTGCCGGAGCTTTGATTCTGGAAGAGTATGAGCATGCTAAAAAACGTGGCGCTAAAATCTATGCCGAAATCATCGGTGGCGGCATGTCGGCAGATGCCTATCACATTACAGCCCCACACCCTGATGGTTTAGGAGCTCTTAATGTGATGCAGAACGTGTTGCGTGATGCCAACATAAAGCCAGAAGATGTAGATTATATTAACGTGCACGGCACATCTACTCCTCTTGGCGATGTTAGCGAGGTAAAAGCGATCCAGACAGTATTTGGGGAACATGCCTATAAGCTCAACATAAGCTCAACCAAATCGATGACAGGTCACTTACTAGGTGCAGCCGGCGCTATTGAGGCTATTGCTTCTATTCTGGCCATTCAGCACCAGGAGGTACCACCTACCATCAACCACTTTACAGACGACGAAAGCTTCGATCCAGGACTGAACTTTACCTTTAATAAGGCTCAGAAACGCGAAGTGAAGGTTGCGCTAAGCAACACTTTTGGATTTGGTGGCCACAATACTTCTGTTTTATTCCGTCAACTGAACGATTAGTGTTTGGTCCTATTAAACCGGTAAAGCGCTTTTATCAACGTATTTTTACTAAGGATAAAGAATTAGTGCGCGCTGTTGCCGGCATAATAGGAGAAACGCCGGACAACATTCGCCTGTATAAGCTTGCCCTTACCCATACCTCGTTTGCCCGCCAGGCTTCTGGAAGTAAACACGATACAAACGAGCGACTGGAGTTTTTGGGCGATGCTATATTGGGCGCAGTGGTGGCAGAACTGCTGTTTAAAAAATTTCCTTACGAAGACGAAGGCTTCCTGACAGAGATCCGCTCACGTATCGTGAACCGCGAATCGCTGAATCATATAGCTCTGAAGATCGGGCTCAACCTACTGGTAAAAGTAGATGCTGCAGGTCAGGGGCCTCGTCATAAATCGGTGAACGGCAACGCGCTTGAAGCACTGGTGGGCGCCATTTACCTGGACAAAGGGTACGACCGAACCCGCAGGTTTATTTTAGGTAAACTCATCAAACCGCATGTAGATCTTCACCAGCTGGTGAACACAGTTTCTAACTTTAAGAGCAAGCTCATAGAGTGGGCTCAAAGTCAGAACATGGAAATCCGGTTCGAGATTGTGAACCGCAAGCAGCAAGGAAATACCACCGAGTTTACCTGCGAAGTGTACATCGACGGAAAACCTGTAGCCATAGGAGTGGGCCTTTCCAAGAAAAAAGCCGACCAGGCAGCAGCCGAGAAATCGCTCGGTCTGCTCAATATTAAGTAGGTTTTTACCTGTCTATTCTGGCTCCGTACCGTCTGCCGCAGGAGCAAGCTTGCTTATTCAATTCAGTTGTTTAGCAAAAATTCTTTTTTGCCACATCTGTTTTTCCCCTCTTCTGAAAAAACAAGGCTAAATCAACTTAATGCTCTTATCGCCTCCTGCCTTCAAAAAGTCTTTTTCCTGGATTATTCTAACGATTTTGCCCTTCCGGAGCCTTTTTCGGAAGTTTAGGGCTATGGGTAAAGGCTGACTTGAACCAGCATAAATTCTCGGCAAGGTGAGATTCCTAATTATTATACGCTGTTGATGTATATGGGCAGGAGAAGGTAAGGGTATTTTATTCTCACATTTTTCATCTGTATTTCTCCTTTCACTTTTGCCGCAGCAGTGCCTGCTTTAAGGTTATTTCCTGCTCGCAACAGCAGGGCTTTAAGTTTTTAAAATATAAGTACAGCCCATTAAATCGGTTGCGGACTGCTGTTTTTTTAAGCACATCGCTTAACTTGCTTAGGCGTAGTTGCGTTAGAAAACCCCATATGGAAGATACAAAACTTATACTGGCAGGTGCCGCACTGAACCAGACACCTTTAGATTGGGAGTCGAATCTCCTGAATATAAAAAATGCCATCGACGAGGCAAGGTCTCATAAAGTTGACATCCTGCTTTTACCGGAACTCTGCATTACCGGCTACGGCTGCGAAGACCTTTTTCTGAGCCCCTGGTTGGCCGATAAGACTTTTGAGAAACTGCTGGAAGTAAAGGAGTGGTGTGAGGGCCTTACGGTATGCCTGGGGGTGCACCTTATCCACCAGCGCGATGTGTATAATACAGCCTGCGTTATCAAGAATAAAGAAATAGTTGGCTTTACGGCAAAGCAGTTCCTGGCCCGCGACGGCGTGCATTATGAGCCACGCTGGTTCACACCCTGGCCAGCCAACAGAATAGAAGAGTTCGAGATGCTGGGCCAGCTTTACCCCATTGGCGATATTATTTACGAGGAACAGGGGGTGAAGTATGCTTTCGAGATCTGTGAAGATGCCTGGCGACCCGACCGTCCGGCGGAGCGGCATATGCCTAAGGGAGTACAGCTCATTCTGAACCCTAGCGCCAGTCACTTTGCCATGAGCAAGACAGACCTGCGGCACCGGTTGGTGGTAGAAGCCTCTAAAACATACCAGTGTGCTTATCTGTATGCGAACCTGCTGGGCAATGAAGCTGGCCGGATGATTTACGACGGAGAGGTACTCATAGCCCAAAATGGCAAGTTGATTCGGCGCAATGAGTTGCTTTGCTTTAAAGATGTAGACCTGGAGTTTGCCGAAGTCTGCTTTGGTAGCGACCCCGATATTACCGATACCATTGAGTATCTTCCTCCAATAGATGAGAATAAAGAAGTAATTGCTGCCTTGTCGCTAGGTTTGTTCGACTACATGCGCAAGAGTTACAGCCGTGGGTTTGTGCTTTCGCTGAGTGGTGGAGCCGATTCATCGCTGTGTGCCGTGGCCGTGGCTGAAATGGTGCGCCGGGGCATTGAGAGTTTAGGCGTGCTGGTGTTTGTAGCTAAAACCCGCATGTTCGGCATGCCAGAGCTGGCGCACTTCGAATCAATTCCGGTGGAGCAGGCGCGGAAAGAGCTGGTAGGCCATATGCTTACCTGCGCCTACCAGGGTACTGTAAACTCCTCCGACGATACCTACACTTCTGCTAAAGAACTGGCCGCCTCTATTGGTGCTAAATTTTATAAATGGACCATTGATGAAGAAGTTACCAGCTATGCCGGCAAAATAGAGCAAGCTATAGAACGGCCGCTAACCTGGGAGCAGGATGATATTACACTGCAGAATATACAGGCCCGTGTGCGTGCTCCTGCTATATGGATGCTGGCCAATATAAATAACGCCCTGCTGATGGCAACATCCAATAGGAGTGAAGCTGCTGTAGGCTACGCCACTATGGACGGTGACACGGCAGGTAGCATCTCGCCTATTGCAGGCATTGATAAGGCTTTTCTGCGCCAGGTGCTCATCTGGATGCAGACCGAATTGGGCTACGAAGGATTGCAATATGTAAACAAACTGCAGCCTACTGCCGAACTACGGCCTGCCAGCGAAGCGCAAACCGATGAGAAGGACCTGATGCCATATGAAATTCTGAATCAGATTGAGCGGCTTGCCTTCTACGACCGGGTATCGCCACAGCAGGTGCTGGATAGGCTAGTATCCGATGGCCTTGCAGCTGAAACCGCGCAAGAGTATATTCAGAAGTTTTTCAGGCTCTGGACCCGCAACCAGTGGAAACGTGAACGCTATGCACCAGCTTTCCACCTCGACGACTACAACCTGGACCCACGCAGCTGGCTCCGCTTCCCGATCTTAAGCGGTGGCTACCGCGATGAACTTCAAAATCTGAGAGTGTAGCCTGATGGAGTAGAGGGCACAAAGCCGTGTGTGGAGAAAGAGCATCAGCAAGAGATAAAACTCCTAAGCTATTTAGCATTGAAGCCCTGGTGCTTCAATTAGCTGAAAAGGCTCTGGAAGGCCGAAATCATTAGCAGAATTAGTCATTTTGTTTCGTGAGCTAAAAACGCGTCATTTTCTGTACTAAGGCAGCAAGTGGCGCGTTTGTTTTTAATCCGAGTGGCTTATGGTACTAGTATTTTTACAAATTTTTTCCCTTTCCGATTTATTGTAACTTTGGCAAGTCTATCTTCAGCCTTATGAGTATACTGAACTATATTACCTGGAACGTTGATCCAGAGATTTTTTCCATTGGTCCGCTTTCCATTCGTTGGTACGGCTTACTTTTCGCCCTCGGCTTTGTGATCGGGCAGCGCATCCTCACCAAAATTTATGTTGCCGAAGGTCGCACCGAAGGCGATGTGGATGTTATTACGCTTTACATGATTATAGGAACCGTAATTGGAGCGAGGTTAGGCCACACGCTCTTCTACGACCCTGCCTATTACCTGAGCAACCCGATCAAAATTCTAATGATCTGGGAAGGCGGATTGGCTAGCCACGGTGCCACCATTGGTATTTTGCTGGCGCTCTGGTTTTTCAGCCGCAAGCAAAAGCTTGACTATATGTGGGTGCTCGACCGAATTGTAATTGTAGTAGCCTTGGGTGGAGCCCTGATCCGGCTTGGTAACCTGATGAATTCAGAAATTATAGGTCGGCCAACTGATGTGCCTTGGGCGTTTTTGTTTGAGCGCAACAACGAGGTAATTAATGGCGTGCGTGCTTCGGCAGACCCTCGGCACCCAACGCAGCTCTACGAGTCGTTGTCGGTGTTCTTGCTGTTTGTGCTGTTGTACTGGCTCTGGAGCAAATACAAAGCCCGCCTCCCAAAAGGATTATTGTTCGGAATTTTTGTTACCGCCTTGTTTAGCTTCCGTTTCCTGGTGGAGTTCCTGAAAGAAAACCAAGTAGATTTTGAGGATACCCTGGCCCTGAACATGGGGCAGCTCCTGAGTATTCCGCTCATACTGGCTGGTATCATCATTCTCATACGCGTGTGGCAAAAGCCAACGCCTGTGCTCCCCGATGGCAGGAAGCTGGAACCTCAGACAGTAACGAAGTAAAAGGCTAGCATCCAAATAGAATAAAGTAGCTCTGAAAGGCCATTTTCATTAGAATAATTAGCCAGCAAGAGTTAGAGCCAGTCAAGATTTATGTTTTATAAGCAGCAAAGGCCGGCAAAATTTGCCGGCCTTTGCTGCTTATATAGATGCTGCCAAAAGATGTGCTGAGGCCTTAATTCAAAGAATACTTGTAAAGGTTGCCACCTTCGCTGGTAATTACCAGGTTATTGGCTGTCTCAAATGCCACTGCCTCTGTTTGTCCGGCACCCTGCAAGTCTACCTCTTGGTACTTACCTTCATAAAACTTTTCGGGGTTCGTTACCTGCCTGAAAATGTGCAACTTCTCTTTGCTAACCAGCACCACTTCTTTTCCGTTGGGGCTAATGGCTGCTCCTGTAATGGCGGCAGGTATTTTATGGCTGCCAATAAGCTTTGCCTCCTGCTGCCCTTTCTTGTCTGAAAGTCGGTATACATTGGCTGTGGCTTTCTGGCCCCTGTCTTTGGTAATAAGGTAAAGGTTGCCGCCATGCCAGAAAATGGCCTCACAATCGAAGTTCATGTCTTTTTTGGCCGGAGGAAAATCTTTTTGGTCTTCGTAGCTGAACCGGATAGCCTCCAGATTGTTAAAGTCCTTGGCGTTTACCTTATAAATAGCCAGTTCTTTACGTTTGTTATTGTTATTGCCAGTATCGGCTATGTAAATGTTTCCTTTGCTGTCTAAGGCAAGATCTTCCCAGTCTACATTAGGCAGTTTAAGTTTGATCGTTTTTACGAGCTTTCCTTTTTTATCGATCTGGTAGAGGTAAGGCTTATTGCCGGAGTCGTTGTGTGTAATATAGCCTGACCCGTCTGGCAATACCTCAATCCCGGAGCTCTCAGAGATTTCGGAAGGTAGCGCAGCCACTTTTTCAAAAGAGGCTGGGGAACTGTTTTTATCGAGCAATGGGTCGCGTAGAAAATAGAAGCTGATGGCGAGAATAGTAGCAAAAGCAAAAAATATCTTAATCATAAGTTTCATAGTATAGCTTATAACATGGCCGTTTTTGTAACGGCTACTGTAGTACGCACAGCACCATCAGAAAGGCTGTGTTTTTTTCAAAATGCGTCAATATTGTTCTTCCTATTTATAAAGTTGGCCTCTAATTGGTATTGCCATGGATATTCTGAAAATAAAGGAAACCTGCCTCTACGTGTCGGACCTGGAGCAATCAAAGGCTTTCTATAACCAGCAGCTGGGTTTTGAGGTGATAGGGGAGGTAAAAGGTCGACATGTGTTTTTTAGGGCGGGCGCCTCGGTGTTGTTGTGCTTTATTGCAGCAGCCTCGAAAGAAGGCGGCACGCTTCCTCCGCATTTCGGCGCAGGCCAACTACACCTGGCATTTGAGGTGGAGAAGGAGCAGTACGAAACCTGGAAGCAGAAGGTAAAAAGCCAGGGTATTGCAGTAGAGCAGGAGTATGACTGGGGCCGTGGCTACCTCTCCTTTTATTTCCGCGACCCAGACCAGCACCTGCTCGAAGTAGTAATGGCAGGTATGTGGGAGAAGTAATGAATGGAGAATTTTGAATGAGTGGAAGAGTGATTAGTTGGCTTGGAAATTTGGAGATCACAGACTGATAAGCACTTATTCACGCTTCCATCAACACCAGGTAGTGATACAGATCTAGGATGCCTTATTTCACTACAAATATCTATTCACTCAATCACTCACCCATTCATTCAAAGTTAGCTATTTAGCAGGCTTTCTTTCGTGAACTGCAGGGGCAAGAGGTCCTGCACTGATCTGCAGCGGTAAAACTTGCCATCGGGCCCGTGCAGGAGCACCGGAATAGCCTCCTGCTGCTTAAACTCGTACTCAGCCATAACCTGGCGGCAGGCACCGCAGGGGGTAACAGGCAGGTAACGGGCTTCGCTTTGCCGGCGGGCGGCAACTGCTATTAACTTTATCTTTTGTTTCGGGTAATGGGCACTCATGGCAAACAAGGCAGTTCGCTCGGCACAGAGGCCCGAAGGGTAAGCGGCATTTTCCTGGTTGCTTCCTTTAAACAAGGTGCCGTTTTCCAAAAGAAGCGCAGCTCCTACATAAAAATTGGAGTAGGGCGCATAGGCGTCGTTTGCAGCTTCTTCGGCCAATAGCATTGCCTGCTGTTCCTGTTCCGATAGTTCATTAATTGAATCCAGCACATCGATGTGGATTTTAATAGTAAGGGCACTTGCCATTTTTTTAATATAAATTAGAAAAGGGCTATAAATATAAGGCAATATCTGCTGATTAACTAACCATCAGGTTTGTATTTGCCGCTAACAGGATTATCGCCTTCTAATCGATCTGAGATATGACAAAAAAGATTTTGTTGCTGGGCGCAGGAAGATCTGCCGCTGTATTAATAAACTACCTGCTGGAGCAGGCCGCCAAAGAAGGTTGGGAAATAACCATTGGCGACACTTCTGTACACCATCTGCAAACAGTGCTGGCGGAGAAGCCCTTTGCCAGTGCGATTGTTTTTGATGTGCAGCAGGCAAATCAGTTAGCCACCGAGGTAGCCAAAGCAGATGTCGTGATCTCATTGCTGCCGGCCCTGTTTCATGAATTGGTAGCGCAGGTTTGTCTGCAGCAGAGGAAGCACCTCCTCACGGCTTCTTATGTTAGCCCGGCCATGCAGCGTTTGCATGAGGAGGCGCTGCAGAAGGGTGTACTGATTCTGATGGAATCAGGTCTGGACCCAGGCATCGACCATATGTCGGCTATGGCAGCCTTAGAAAAGATCAGGCAGCAGGGGGGGCGGCTGCTTTCTTTTAAATCTTTTACGGGAGGTTTAGTTGCTCCTGAAAGCGATACAAACCCCTGGCACTATATGTTTACCTGGAATCCGCGCAATGTGGTGCTGGCGGGACAGGGAACGGCGCGGTACATACAAGACGGTAACTATAAATACATTCCGTACCACCAACTGTTTCTTCGTACCGAAAAAGTAAAAGTGGCAGGCTACGGTACTTTTGAGAGCTATGCCAACCGCGACTCCCTGAGCTACCGGAAACACTATAACCTGCAGGATATCCCGACGATGCTCCGGGGCACATTGCGAAAGGAAGGATACAGCGCAGCCTGGCACGCTTTCGTGCAGCTCGGCCTAACCGACGATACCTATGTGCTGGATAATGCCGAGAAGCTAACGAAGCGCAGCTTTTTGGAATCATTTCTGCCTCCCCCGGCAGGCGAAGAAACCAGCCTGGAACAGCGCTTGTGTGCTTATCTGGCCATACCAGAGCAGGGCGAGGTAATACAAAAGCTGGCATGGCTGGGATTGTTATCTGATGAACCTATTGACATGCCACATGCCACTCCTGCCCAGGTGCTGGAAAAGATTCTGAAAGAGAAGTGGAGCCTCTCGCCCGGAGACAAAGATATGATCGTAATGCAGCATCAGTTTGTGTACGAACTGGCCGAAAAGCAGTACCAGCTTATCTCTTCTTTAGTAGTGCTAGGCGAAAACGAAGTACAGACAGCCATGGCCAAAACAGTGGGGTTACCGGTAGGTATACTGGCCAAGCTGCTTCTCCAAGGCAAAATATTATACCGGGGTGTGGTGATCCCAATTCACAAAGAGCTATACGAGCCGGTGCTGGAAGAACTGCAGCAATATGGAATTGACTTTGTTGAGCAGGAGCAGGCGCTCTAAGCAAGAAATCTTTTTTAAAAGATAAGGTAAAAGTCCTGCAAAAGCTTGGTAAAAGCTGCTGTATACGTTACTGCATCAGCTTCACGAATATGAATGTTGCTGGGAGTAGGGGCAACTTGCGCCGACCTGGAGTAGGTTAGGATATGACGAATGCATTTGCCGCCAACTCTGGTGAATACCTGCAGCGTGCGCTCCGGGAAAAAGCCAAACCGAGTCGCCAGTTGCTCAAAATGCTGTGCCTCTGCAGGGGGTAATAACAGGTGCAGTTTGCCTTTAGCGGTGAGATGCTCTGAGGCAAAATCCAAAATATCTTCAAATAGTAGTGCTCCTGTATGTTTGGCCGTGTCTTTTGCCTTATCCCCGGATTTGAGCGAGCCCAAAAAAAAGGGCGGGTTCGACAAAATAACATCATAGGTTTGCCTGGAAAGCTTCCCAAACTCCTGCAGGCTGAGCGGGTGCAGGTGCAGCCGGTTGGCCCAGGGGCTAGCAGCGAAATTCTCCGCTGCCTGCTGTTGTGCTTCCGGGCTAATTTCTACCGCATCAATTACTGCTTCAGAGCGTTGTGCCGCCATCAGGGCCAGCAATCCGGTGCCTGTGCCAATATCCAGCACCCGTTGAGCCTGTTCCAGTTCTACCACAGCACCAAACAAGCACGAGTCGGTACATACCTTCATAGCGCATTTTTCCTGCTCCACCCGAAACTGCTTGAACTGGAAATAACTGTTAGGCATTTTCTTAGAATTTTGAATGAAAGATTGTGTGAATTTTGAATGAGTGGATGGATAGATTTTATATAAAATTGCCCTTCTGCACCTGTTGCCCCATCTGCTGCTGATAATAGCACGCAATCAATTTCAATTATTTCCAAATCTTCAAATTCTCAAATCAAACATTTATCCACTCCTTCCTAGTTACTTTGAATTAAATTGGCCTGATTCAAAGCCTTCGTCTATGAGCAGGTTGGGGGAGAGCGCACTGGCAACTGCTAGTTCGTCGCAACGCTCGTTTTCGGGGTGGCCGGCATGGCCTCTTATCCATACAAATTTTACGTTGTGCTTGGCGTATACCCGCAGAAACCTCGCCCACAGATCGCCATTGGCTTTGCCTGCGAACCCTTTTTTCTGCCAGCCAAATACCCAGCGCTTTTCCACAGCATCTACCACGTATTTGGAGTCAGAATAGATCGTAACTGGTATGCCCGGTTTGGTAATCGCTTCGAGGCCCACAATAACGGCAAGCAGTTCCATGCGGTTGTTAGTGGTTTTGCGGTAACCGGCCGTCAGTTCTTTTTCGTGCTGTTTCCAGCGTAAAATCGTACCGTAGCCTCCTGGCCCCGGATTTCCGCGCGAAGCTCCATCGGTAAATAATTCAATCATAGGTTAGAATTTGAATTTTGAACGACTGAATGAGAAAGTTTTGAGTTTTGAATGATTGGATGTGTGAAAGAGAAGTTATGATAAAATAAGGCAAAACCTATTGCTTAAACCACGAGCCGACACTTTAAAAGTTATTCAAACTATCTCCAAATCTTCAAATTCTTAAATCTCCATATCAAAATTCATTCATTCAAAATTAAAGTGGTAGGTTACTTTTAAACAGTTTAATGGCGATGGCTAGCAGTATCACTCCGAACACCTTGCGTAGTACATCGGCTCCGTCTTTTCCCAGTTTGCGCTCAATATAACTTGAAGACTTTAGCACGATGTACACAAAAATCAGGTTCAGGATAACACCAATGAGTACGTTTGGCAGCGAATAGGCAGCCCGCAGCGACAACAAGGTAGTCATGGTGCCGGCTCCAACAATAATGGGGAACGCGAGTGGCACAATGGAGCCGCTTTTTACTTCAGGATCGGTGTGAAAAAAGTTTTTGCCCAGAATCATCTCCAGCCCGATCAGGAAAATGACAATGGCGCCTGCCATCGCAAACGACTGATAATCGATGCCGAACAGCTTCAGGATAGACTGGCCCAGGAACAGAAAGGCAATCATCAGCACACCCGATACAATCGTTGCCTTCTCTGATTCTATGCGCCCTTCGCGTTTGCGCAAGTCAATAATTATAGGAATCGAACCTAAAATATCGATAACTGCAAAAAGCGTGAGAGTAACGGAGGCAATTTCCTTCAGGCTTAACATATGCGATTGTGTTGGTGGAGCAGTACTACAAACTTATAGGCTGTTTTCCCGGATCTGAGTTACCTCAGATCCAAGTATAATTTTGCAGAAAAAACCGTTTCAACTCCTCATACTCCTCGTCTTGTATGGCCGGGAAGTTAGCAATGCGGAACGTATTTCGCTGCCAGGGACCATAGCCGTTGCCTAAACGGATGTCTTGCTGCATGGCTTTTTTCTTTATATCATCTACCAGCCGCTCGTTCGCCTGCAACGTGATAACGGTTTTAGAGCGTACTTCCTCGTTCTCTACCAGCGGCGTAATTTCTGTAAACTGGCTGAAGAAGGCATAGAGGTCGGCTGCGCGGGCAGTGAGGTGTTCGTCGAGAAGCTTTACCACCGGGCGTTCCTCCAGCAGGCGCTTCAGCAGGTAAATGTTGAGCACGTTTGGAGTGTGGGTGGTCTGGTAGTTGAGCATTTTCTCATACATGGCCAGCAGACTGTTGTAATGTGCCCGCTCGGCCTTCTGTTTCGCTCTGAAAATAACGCGTGGCGAACAGGCCATTACCGCCAGGCCCGATGGTAAACCAAAACATTTCTGCACTGAGGCAAACCAGATGTCGGCCTTTATCAGTTTCAGGTTGAGGCCAGCCATAGAAGAGGTGGCATCTACGGCTATAAGCTTATCGCGGTAACGGTTCTGCAGGTTCAGAATAGGAGTAGCTGTAACGTGCGTACCATTGGACGTCTCGCTTTGTGTAAAGCAGATCAGTTCTGTGTCTGAAGATATGTTTAGCTCCTCTACCGGCATCTGCTCATTTAAATCAAAGCGGAAGCTCTCGGCTTTAGGGCGCAGCTTTTTGGCGTAGTTGTACCAGTTCTCTCCAAAAGACCCATTAAAGATATGGGAGCTTTTGTGAACGGTCAGGCTCTGAATCAAAATTTCCCAGCACTCTGTGGCGGAGGAAGCAAAGTAAATATGGTAATCCTGTGGGATGTTTATTTTTTGCTTGAGCAGGCTCACTACCGTCCGGGAAAGCTGCACAAACTGGTCTCCGCGGTGAGGTGTTCCTAAAAAACCTTCGTCATAGGCATCAGTGAGGTATTGGCGCACTTCCGGATACACTTTGGATGGACCAGGATAAAAATTGAGCATAAAATTCTGTTCTGTAATATCGTGTTATGTCTATTTTTAGAGCTTTTCAGACGTAGTTCAGGAGGGTTTGTTACGAACTTTTGGCTCCGAAGCCGATTTGCTTCGGCTTTAAACGCTCAAAATATTGTAAGGCAAGCCGATAACTCTCGAGCCCGAAACCACTGATGCTGCCGATGCAATACGGTGCAATCATGCTCTTATGACGAAACGCTTCGCGGGCAAAAACATTGGATATGTGCACTTCCACCACTGGTGTTTCTATTGCTTTGATAGCGTCGGAAAGGGCCACAGAGGTGTGGGTATAGGCGGCGGCATTCAATACAATACCTTTGTAGCTGAACCCTACTTCGTGTAATTTATCGATCAGTACACCTTCGGTATTCGATTGGAAATACGATAGCTCCAGGCCCGGGAAAGCCTGCTGTAACTCTTCGAAATATAATTCGAAAGACTGGGAGCCGTAAATGCTTTTTTCCCGGACACCCAGCAGGTTCAGGTTGGGGCCGTTCAGGATCAGTATTTTCATATTCTCGTGTTTTTGTGCGTATCAGGCATGAAATACAAAATGCTCTAAGGTGCAAAGGTAAGATTAACTATCTTTGCTTTATCATAATCAAGTCAAAATAATGTGCTTATTGATTAATGCAGTAATTGCCTAATATGCTGATGTATTAACCTGATATTTACTTAAATGGCTGAATTGTTAAATTGTTGATTTGTAGATGAGAAGATTTAAAGATGAATAACCAGAGCAGCCTGATAAAAGTTGATCAGACTATACTCGAAACTTTTAACTACCTAGTGCCCTATTACAGAAAAGAAAGTCTAACATCCAGCGTCTATAATCTAGCATCTTTACATGAACTGGCCCATCTGCATAAAACAATTTGAACAGTACCTGCAGCTAGAGCGCTCGCTCTCCGGCAACTCCGTGGAAGCTTATATCCGCGATATCCGGAAGCTGACGGATTTCATGCAGCTAAAAGCATATCATGAGAGCCCGGAGCAGATGACGCCGGTGATTGTGCGGGAGTTTCTGGAGTGGATAGCAGAACTGGGCATGACCCCGCACTCGCAGGCACGAACTTTATCCGGTATCAGGGCTTTTTACAAGTTCCTGATTATGGAAGACATGCTGGCCCACGACCCCACCGAGACGGTGGAGGCGCCCAAGCTAAACCGAAAACTACCCGATACGCTCGATTTTCATGAAATAGAGCAACTGCTAGCTGCTATCGACTTATCTACGCCGGAAGGTACACGCAACCGGGCCATGCTTGAGACACTTTACAGCTCAGGCCTCCGCGTGTCGGAGCTCCTGGACCTGAAGATGAGCAACCTCTACGAAGACATGGGCTTTTTAAAAGTGGCTGGTAAAGGCGATAAAGAGCGGCTGGTGCCCATTGGCCGCGATGCCCTCAAGCACATTAAGCTCTACCGCGATGGCATCCGTTGCCACCTTACAGTTAAAAAAGGGCATGAAGACATTCTGTTCCTGAACCGACGAGGCGCCAAGCTAACGCGTGTAATGGTGTTTACCATTATTAAAGACCTCACGGCAAGGGCTGGTATACAGAAGCAGGTGAGCCCGCACACGTTCCGCCACTCCTTTGCCACGCACCTGATAGAAGGCGGAGCCGACCTGCGGGCGGTACAGGAGATGCTGGGCCATGAATCCATCACTACCACCGAAATTTACACGCACCTCGACCGCGATTACCTGAAGCAGGTGATCAAAGACTTCCATCCCAGAAGTTAATAAACAAGGTGCAAGGCCTAACGGTGTGGTGAGAATCATATGGATTATGCTAATGAAAATGGCCTTCTGGAGGCTTTTTTAACCTTTCCGGGCCAAGGGTAGCAGAGTGGAGTGCTTATCGCTAGTTCGGGGTTTGGTGCCTTTTGTGCCGCACTTCTTCTAAAATAAATTTATCTTTAGAGCGCTTTAGCCAGTAAAATGGCACAGGCTCAGATCCGATCTTTCCATATAAAAACATCTATACATGAGTAAGCTTACCATCCGTAATTTTGAAGAATTTGCGCAGCACGAAGGCGCAGAACTCGGCGTGTCGGACTTCCACACGATTACACAGGAGCAGATAAACCAGTTTGCCGATGCCACCCTCGACCACCAGTGGATTCACCTCGATGCAGAGCGTGCCAAAACGGAGTCGCCGTTTAAGAGCACCATCGCCCATGGCTACCTCACGGTATCGCTGCTGCCTTACCTGTGGGGTAAAATTATTGCGGTTGAGAACCTGAAGATGCAGGTGAACTACGAGATTGAGAGTCTGCGTTTTAAAGAGCCGGTGCTGGTGGATAACCAGGTTCGTTTAAAAGCCAAACTGCTCTCCCTTAAAAACCTGCGCGGCATCGCCAAAGCGCAGATCGAGGTAACGCTGGAGATAAAAGACAGCAAGAAGCCAGCTTATACTGGTGTAATTACCTTTCTGTATCACTTCAACGATTAGAACTTTACAGAATTATTCTAATGAAAATGGCCTTCAAGAGGCTATTTTCGCTGTTTTATTCTAAGGGGCAGAGGGGCTGTTTTTATTAGGCGTAGTTGAAAACTACGCCTAACTTGTTTTAAAGCGTTCCAGGAGCTACTTGTTCCAGAAAATGCAAGTTTGCAGGTGTTGCATCTGCTGACGCGTTCAGACAAACTGTAAGGATTAATCCTCTTTCAAATTACATTTTGTAAACCAACACACTAATTTATTAGCACATTATACTTCTGCCTTTCTATCTTTGCTGGCACAGAAACCAACCTGCTAGCTGCCGTGTACAAAACCCTGATTCGTCCGCTCCTTTTCAAGATGGACCCCGAAAAAGTCCATTACCTGATTGTAGATCTTTTAAAGTCAGGCTACAAACTGCCGCTTTCTAAATCCATCAGCAACAGCCTTTTTCAGGTGCAGGACCCGCGGCTGGAGCGGGAGCTGTTTGGTATAAAATTTCCGAACCCGGTGGGGCTGGCGGCAGGCTTCGACAAAGATGCCAGGCTGGTAGATGAGTTTGCGAACCTCGGCTTTGGCTTTGTAGAGATAGGTACGCTCACGCCAAAGCCTCAGCCCGGTAACCCCAAGCCACGGCTCTTTCGGCTGCCGCAGGACAGCGCCATCATTAACCGCATGGGTTTCAACAACGGTGGGGTAGACGAGGCTGTAGTTCGTTTGCGTAACCGAAAAAGTAACATTGTGGTGGGCGGCAACATCGGTAAAAACAAAATAACGCCCAACGAAGAGGCCACCTCCGACTACCTCTACTGCTTTAAGGCGCTTTACGATGTGGTCGATTATTTTGCTGTGAACGTAAGCTCGCCTAATACCCCGGACCTGCGGGCGCTGCAGGAAAAAGAGCCGCTTAAGCAACTGCTGCTGGCCCTGCAGGAGCAAAACAGCAAAATGCCCAAAGCAAAGCCAATTCTGCTTAAAATAGCCCCTGACCTGAACGAGGCACAGCTCCACGACATTGTAGAAATAGCCGTAGAAGCCAAGCTGAGTGGGATTATTGCCACCAATACCACCATCAGCCGCGCTGCCCTTACTACGCCAAATGGACAGGTAGAAGCAATGGGAGCAGGAGGTCTCAGCGGAAAGCCACTCACAAAACATTCCACCGAAATTATAAGGTACCTGCGTCAGCAGTTGCCTCCCCACATTAAACTAATTGGCGTTGGCGGCATTATGACTCCCGAAGATGCCCTCGAAAAGCTGGAGGCCGGTGCCGACCTGGTGCAGCTCTACACTGGTTTTATCTACGAAGGGCCTGCGCTTATCAGCCAAATCAACAAGAAACTGCTTGCCCGATAATTTTTGAAATGATGCCCTTTTTGCTGAACGGTTTCAACTGAAAAATTGTAAATTTGAAATCTTAACTTGTAGAGGGTATGGCAAAGAACACTTACAGAAACGATGCAGTTAACGCAGGGCGGGGAAGAAACGAAGTACGAGGACGCAACGAACCACGTAAAGCAAATACACCTATAGGTGCAAAACCGAAGAAGGAAAAGAAGAAGTTTTCGTTTAAGCTGCCTACGATTTCCCTTCCGCGTTTTGAGTTTGCCTTTCTGAAAGACAAGCGGCTGAAGCTCTTTGTGGGGTTCTTTTTTCTGCTTATTTCCGTCTTTTTTACCATTGCCTTTGTTTCTTACCTCTTTACGGGGCAAGCCGACCAGAGTGTGGTAGAGTCGGTAAACGGCACAACCATGAAGGAGTCGGGGCAGGAGGCGGAGAACTGGCTTGGCCTTTTTGGCGCCTACGTCTCGCATCTTTTCATTTATGAATGGCTGGGCATTGGTGCCTTCTTTATCATCCCGATTACATTTTTTACAGGTTGCCGCATTGTATTTAAACAGGTAACCATTTCTTTGTCGCATGTGCTCAATTTCTGCTGCTTCTGCATGTTGTGGCTTAGTCTGGCGCTAGGGTATGGCGTACTTGTAACCGAAAAAGTAGATGTGCTTGGCTTTCTGGCTGGCGGCATAGGCGTAGAAAGTGCCATCTGGCTCACCAGCCTCATTAAGTGGGGAACCGGCCCGCTACTTGCCTTTATGCTGGTGGCCTTCCTTATTTTCTTCTTTAACATCACCAGCATCAACTGGAGCAAGGTGCTGATGTCTGACAACGATAAAGTGGATGTGGACAGAGGTAATGCTTCTTCGCTCAGTTCTGTGCTAAACTCCAAAACACGAGGTGTAAACCAGTATGCCAACCCAACTGCTTCGCTGCATGAGGAGGAAGAAATTGAGGAAGAGGAACTTTTCGAAGAGGAGGAATACCAGGAGGAGGAGTTTGAGGAAGAGGAAGACTTGGATGTGGAGGAAGAAGAAGCCATTAACCGGGCACTGGAGATAGAGCTAAGTACGCTCAAACCAGAACCACGGCCCACTCCTGTTAAACCAAGCGGTCCGCCAACCCTGGAACTTGAAATAAACACGCCACTGCCGGAAGAGCCGCAAGAGCCGGTGGTGCCCTTTGTGAAGCCTGCTGCACCACAACCACAGCCCGTAGACCTGGAGGTAGACGAGGCACCTGAGGAGGTGTTTGGCTCAGAAATGGAGAATTACGACCCAACCCTGGACCTCGCCCGCTACCAATACCCCACCATCGACCTGCTCAACGATTATGGCGCGAATAAAATACAGGTAACTAACGAAGAACTAAAAGCCAACTCCGATAAGATTGTAGAAACGCTCGGCAATTACAATATTGGTATTGCCAGCATCAAGGCCACCATAGGTCCAACGGTTACGCTCTACGAAATTGTGCCGGATGCCGGGGTGCGTATTTCTAAAATCAAGAACCTGGAAGATGATATTGCGCTAAGCCTTGCGGCCCTGGGTATTCGTATTATTGCGCCGATTCCGGGTAAAGGTACTATTGGTATAGAAGTGCCGAACACCAAAAAAGAAATGGTGTCGATCAAGTCTATTCTCTCTACCGAGAAGTTCATGAAGAGCGACATGGACCTGCCGATTGCCTTCGGTAAAACCATCACCAACGAGGTGTTTATTACCGACCTTGCCAAAATGCCTCACTTGCTCATGGCAGGTGCTACAGGTCAGGGTAAATCGGTTGGATTAAATGCCATCCTCACCTCGTTACTTTACAAGCGTCACCCTTCGCAGCTTAAGTTTGTGCTTGTAGACCCTAAAAAGGTGGAGCTCTCGCTGTTTAACAAAATAGAGCGGCATTTCCTGGCTAAACTTCCCGACACCGACGAAGCTATTATTACCGATACTAAAAAGGTGGTAAACACGCTGAACTCACTCTGTATGGAGATGGACCAGCGTTACGACCTGCTCAAAGATGCCGGATGCCGTAACCTGAAAGAGTATAACCGTAAGTTTGTGGAGCGTAAGCTGAACCCGAAAAAAGGGCACAAGTTTATGCCTTTCATTGTGCTTGTAATTGACGAGTTAGCTGACTTAATGATGACGGCCGGTAAAGAGGTAGAAACACCGATAGCCCGCCTCGCACAGCTGGCCCGAGCCATTGGTATTCACCTGGTAGTGGCAACACAGCGACCTTCGGTTAACGTAATTACCGGTATCATTAAGGCCAACTTCCCGGCACGTATCTCTTTTAAAGTAACCTCCAAAATCGACTCCCGCACTATTCTGGATGCCGGTGGAGCCGACCAGTTGATTGGTCAGGGCGACATGCTCTTCTCTATTGGCTCTGATATGGTGCGTATTCAGTGTGCTTTTGTGGATACACCAGAAGTGGATCGTATTTGTGATTTCATAGGAAACCAGCAAGGGTACAACGATGCTTACCTGTTGCCAGAGTTTGTGGGCGATGAGAGTGGCACTGAGAAAACTGATTTCGACCCATCGCAGCGCGATCCGATGTTTGAGGAGGCTGCCCGCATTATTGTGCAGCACCAGCAGGGAAGTACCTCGCTGCTGCAGCGCCGCCTCAAGCTGGGCTACAACCGCGCAGGCCGCCTAATAGATCAATTAGAATCGGCTGGCATAGTGGGACCCTTTGAAGGAAGCAAGGCCCGCGAAGTTTTAATAACCGATGAATACAGTTTGGAACAGTTATTGAATACGATGGTTAAGTAACAAAACCGAAATTACTGACATGAAAAAATTATTATCTGTTCTGCTGATAGTTCTGACATTTGTGAATCTGGCAAGTGCGCAGCAGGACCCGCAGGCGGGCAAGATTCTGAATCAGATGAGCGCGAAGTACAAGAGCATGAAAGCCTTCAAGGCGACTTTTGCTCAGACCCTGGAGAACCCTTCTGCCAAAGTAAAAGAAACCATGCAGGGCGACATCTTAGTAAGTGGGCCAAAATATCACCTCAGTGTAAGCGGTCAGGAGATTATTAACGATGGTAAACTGATGTGGACGTTCCTTCAGGACGTAAATGAAGTAACTATAACAGAAAACGATGCAGAAGCAGAAGCCATGTCGCCGAGCAAGATTTTTGATATGTATAAAAAAGGCTACAAGTACGCTTATGCTGGCACCGAAACAGAGGGTAACATCAACTACGACGTAATTGAGCTGTCGCCGGAAGATCGCAACAACCCGATTTTTAAGGTAAGACTTTATATTAACCAGAAAGATAGCACGCTCAAAAAATGGCAAATGTTCCGTAACAACGGCAACCGCTATACTTATGCCATCACTAATTTTCAGGCTAACCCAGATTTAGCTGCCGATGCTTTTACGTTTAATAAAGCCAAGCACAAAGGCGTTACGGTAGTAGACCTGCGATAAGCTATTGCTAGTTTAAAAAGAGAAAGGCTGCCCCATTTAGGGCAGCCTTTCTCTTTTTGGGCCAATATGTTCTCAGCAGTTTTTCAAGATTTTACCTCCGGAAGGCTATTTTCATTAGAAAAATTTGGTGCTGATTAGTAAATCATTGACCTGAGAGTCTGATTTTTTGTTTCAGATCCAAAGCTTCTCTTCTTAGCTTGAGAGAAGTTTAACATCTTACAGCTCTTAAGGTCCTGAGATTATCCTGCTCAATTCTGCCGCCTTGCTGCCACCACTTCCAGAAATTCAGGTCCGCCCTCAAGTGGGTAACCCGCTACTGGTATTCCTGATATTTCTACTTCTTCGTCGAGGTAAGTATCGAGGTTTAAAGATTCACTCTTAAGTGCGTATAACACGATGCCTTGTTCGGTGGTCAGTATGTGCGTGCCATACTGAAAATAGGAGGCTTGCTGTATTTTTACAAGACCAATTGCATTTACAGTGTTAATAGGAGCCACTTCCTCTTTTGTGCAAGCTATAGCCAGAAGAAGTAATACTGGTATATAGTAAAGTAGCTTTCTCATTTTAAATGGTTTAGTTATTTTGTAATATACCGTTGTTGTAGGTGTCTTGTTTTTTCTATTTGCGCAGTAGATCGTAATTTTTTGTGTAACGTACCTGCACGGCTTTACTAATCAGGCATCAGGTCTTAAAGTGAACAAAAGATGCTTACTCAATAACAATATTTTGATTCTCGTTTGAAAGAATTTAAAGGTGTAGGTAGTTTTTATGGGTTGGATGCTCCATGGTTCATGCTTCGCCTGCATATACCGGATGTAAAGCCACTGTTTAGCACAGCCTCTGAATAAAATGGCTTCGCTTGCTAAAGCTTCTGGAATGAAAACTTTCCGGGCCGCTGCGAAAAATGTAAATTTGTGGCACCTTACCAATTTTGCAGCGCATGACAAGAGTACAGTTATTTGAACAGATCCTTCAGAAGAAGTCGTATTTATGTGTAGGTCTTGATACTGATCCGGAGAAACTGCCGGAGCACCTGCTCGATACCAAAGATCCGGTGTATGAGTTTAACCGACAGATAATAGATGCCACCGCCGATTTGTGCGTAGCCTACAAACCAAACATTGCTTTTTATGAGGCGCAGGGGCCTGCAGGTTGGGTGAGTCTGACCAAAACACTGCAGCATATTCCGCAGCAAATTTTCACGATTGCGGATGCCAAGCGAGGCGATATTGGCAATACCTCAGAATTATACGCCCGTGCTTTCTTCGATAAAATGAACTTCGACTCTATAACGGTAGCGCCGTATATGGGGGCCGACTCGGTAAAACCTTTTCTAGGTAAAGCGGGCAAGTGGGTTATTTTGCTTGCGCTTACCTCTAACCCAGGCAGTCAGGATTTTCAGATGCTGAAGCTGGAGAACGGGGAGTCGGAATATTTATTTGAACAGGTCCTTAAAACCAGTGCCACCTGGGGTACTCCGGACCAGCTGATGTACGTAGTGGGAGCCACACGCGCAGATTATGTAGAGCGTGTGCGTGCTATTGCACCCGATAGTTTCCTGTTGGTACCTGGTGTAGGAGCACAAGGCGGAAGCTTAGAAGAAATTTCGCGATTAGGTATGAACAAAACATGTGGCTTACTGGTAAATTCCACTCGTGCCATTATTTACGCCTCCTCCGGCCGCGACTTCGCCGAAAAAGCCCGCGAAGCTGCCCTGGAAGTGCAACAGGAAATGGCGCAGTACCTGGAAAGGTACCTGTAGCAGAGGCTGGTAAACATTATAATCTATTGGTGACCTGATGAAGTAACATCAGGCCATCAACTCTATTTCTACTTTACCCTCCTTTGCTGTATTTATGTTTACAGTTTCTGCACCCGTTACGGCATGAAAGAAGATTTTTTATCTTACATCTGGCAGTATCAATACTTCGATAAAGTGGCCTTACGCACGGTGGCAGGCGAGCCCCTGCAGGTGCTGCGGGTTGGTTTTATAAATACCGATGCCGGTCCTGATTTTTTGGAAGCAAGGCTTCGTGTAGGCGAGGTAGAATGGTCAGGTAGTGTGGAAATTCATAGTAAGGCTTCTGACTGGCACCGCCACCAGCACCAGCAGGACCCTCGCTACGACCAGGTGGTGCTGCACGTGGTGTGGGAGGCTGATAAACCGGTACATCGGCGCGATGGCTCGCTAGTGCCTGTGCTGGAGCTTCAGAGTAAGGTAAAGCCGGATATGCTACAGGTCTACCAACAGCTGCAGCAATCTGCCAGTAGCATTCCTTGTGCAGCATTTTGGCCTTCTGTGCCGGAAATAACCAAAGCAGCTATGCTGGAGCGCACGTTGGTGGAGCGTTTGGAGCTAAAGGGCGCAGACATTCTGCAAAACCTCACACAAAACGGTAACGACTGGGAGCAGACGGCATACGAGCTGTTATGCAAAGGCTTTGGATTTAAAATAAACCAGGATGCATTGGCCAGACTGGCCCGGGAACTTCCACTAGCCGTGGTCCGGAAGCAACAGACATCGCTCTTTCAGGTAGAGGCGCTGCTGTTTGGGCAGGCAGGGTTTTTGGAACAGCAGGAAGTGGAAGATGTTTATACAAAAGGTCTTGTAAAGGAATTTAATTTTCTGCGCCACAAGTACCAGTTGCAGCCAGGCTTGCAGCGCCAGCACTGGAATTTTCTTCGTTTACGCCCTGCCAACTTTCCTACAGTGCGCCTGGCTCAGCTAGCCGCAGTGCTGGCAGTGCACCAGCACCTGTTCTCGAGGATATTAGAGGCAATAGATGTGAAGGCTTTTGAGACCTTGTTTATGGTGCCGGTTTCAGGCTATTGGCAACAACATTATATGTTCGGACGTGCACTAACCTCCCCACAAACTGGCATTGGAAAGGGAAGCGTCCATAACCTTATCGTCAACGTGGCGGTGCCGCTATTAGCCGCTTATGCGCAGTATACGCAGGAGCGGGCTTATCTCGAAAGAGCGGTAGCGCTACTGGAAAAAGTGAAAGAAGCATCGAACAAAATTACGCGGCAGTATGAGGAGCTGGGCTGGAGGCCCTTATCCGCGGCAGATAATCAGGCGGCTATCGGACTGTTTCAGCGCTACTGTCAGCCAATACACTGTCTCCGCTGTGCTATCGGCCACAAAATTCTAAAACAAAGCCCTGCTACCACGTGAGCCAGCTGCTAATAATCTTAAACTTATTCTTTTTGGCTGGGCTTGTATTTTACCTGCGTAAGAGCTCGTGCTCTTCAGAATTAAAACCTTATTTTTATCCGGCCCTGTTTTTAAAGCTCCTATGTGGGTTATTACTTGGCGTCCTCTATTTTGAATATTACCAGGAAGGCGATACGCTGCAGTATTACCGAAGAGGCCTTTGGGCAACTGACATTATTTCTAAAGAAAGCCCAGCGGCGTATCTAAAGTATTTGATTTTAGATGTGGTACCGGCCTCCAATCCCTTGGCTCCTGTGCAGGTGTCGTACTATAGCAGTGCCTGGAACATGGTAAAGCTGGTAAGCATCCCGCTGGCCCTGACTGGTGGAAATTATTACCTTAGCTCATTATACCTTACTTTATTTAGTTTTGCAGGCTTGTGGTTTTTGGCTACCAAGCTAAGTCAACAATTTCCGGGTACAGCAAAAGCAGCTGTTCTGGCCTTTCTATTGATTCCTTCTATTATGTTTTGGTCTTCGGGGGTAATGAAAGAGAGTTTTATCATGGGTGGCATGGGCTACTGTATAGGTTGGTTGGTAGTCCATAAATCAAAGGGCATAGCTGCTAAAGTGTTTAGTGTATTGTTTGCTATTGCAGGGTTGTGCCTAATCTGGTATGTAAAGTATTTTGTGGCTATAGCCTTAGGTCTGTTTATGATACTTGCCTATATCCTAAAGTATTTAATGAAACCCGAAGAGAAAGAAAAGAGGCGGTTCAATTTTAAGGCGCTTTTTGCAATGTTATTTAGTTTGGGGGCTGTTGTGTTAGCTTCGCAATTGAATTATAACCTGAACTTCGACCAGATGCCGGTCACTATCTACGAAAATTATCTCAAGTACAACCAAATATCGGCAAACAGGCCAAGTATACAGTTGCCTGCGCTGGAGCCTACTTACCTTAGTTTTGCGGCCCATGCACCCGAGGCCCTGATAGGAGTCCTGTTTAGGCCCTTTCTTTGGGAAGTTTATAATCCCATAACACTGGTTGCCGCTATAGAGAATGCCTTTTTGCTGCTACTGGTATTTGTTTTCTTAAAAGATGTCATTCAAGGGAAAGTGCATATAAAAGCACACCGCCACCTGTTGCTGGCAGCTTTGTTGTACATACTGGTTATGGGTGTGTTACTAGCCTTTAGCATGCCCAACTTAGGAACCTTAAATAGGTACCGGATCGTAATTTTGCCTTTTCTGGTTTTTCTCCTTTTGCAAAGCCCGTCCAGCGCTCGCTTATTGTCTAATAGTAAACTAGGTAGATTATGACTAAGCGACTGGTATTACTGTTTGTGGCTTTTCTGATCTCAGTGGCCTCCTGGAAAGTTGGATCTTATTACTTTGAGAACAAGCTATATTTTCATTACCTGTTAGAGGCTTACCTGGAAACCCGCAAGAGTGTTGTAGAAGATGGTTATACCGATAAAACTTCTTACGAGGTAGGAGAGGAGCAACAGGTATACATTAACGCCAAAACTGCTGGCAAAGCTCAACTGAGGTTGTATGACATAAATGGGAAAGTTTTGGATAGTGTGCAGGCAGTGCTGCAACCACAGCAAAAAGGACCAAATCCTAGCGAAGCAGGCTATGGCTATCAGTCTACTTTTGTCTATAAACTGGCAAAGCTGCCAAGCGGCTTATACTTGTGGGAAAAAAAGATTCCTTTTGTACTAAGAGGAGAGCAGGCAGAGGTAGTAGTGGTGTATTCTTCTAATACTGTAAATGCCTATAACATATCGGGTGGCAAAAGTTTATATCGTATCTTCTCCGAAAAAACGCATGTTGTTTCTTTTCAGCGCCCCATGCTACCTGCCATTTCTTTTTTCACGATAGACGGACTCAAGTGGCTTAAAAATTCTCCGTACAAGATTACTTATATAAATGACCAGGATATGGAGCGGCCTGGTATATTAGCCGGAGCCAAAGTTGTACTGATAATAGGCCATAGTGAGTATTGGTCGAGAACCGCTCGCAGGCAGCTAGACGAGTTTATAGATGCAGGAGGAAACTGTATGATATTATCTGGCAACACGATGTGGTGGCACGTGCGGTATAGCGAAGATGGTAGCAAACTGATCTGTTATAAAGAAAAACCTGATCCTATAGCAGTTGATGGTCTGAAGACAACCTTCTGGAACAACCCTGTTTTGGAGTATCCACTCACTCCCAGTATTGGAGCCGATTTTAGTAGAGCTGGTTATGGACGAAAGAGCAATAAGAGTTTTGGAGGATACAAGATCGTGGAGCCAAATTCTCCTGTTTTCGCTGGTGTAAACTTAAAAGCGGGCGATGTACTGCAGGTTTCAACCAAAGAATACGATGGAGCACCGCTGCTCGGACAGGAGCCTGACCTTCAGTTAAACAAGGAAGAACTTGGTTTTTACAAAGCTGAATTACTAGGTTATGATTATGCGGTTGATGCCAAGCCAGGTTTTGCGACTTTTATTCTTTTTCAGAAGACACCAAGTTCAGGAGTTGTATTAAATACAGCCACAACAGACTGGTGCGGACCGCATGGCATGGGTGGTCCTGATTCGGTGTCCATCAGAAAAATTACGGATAATGTTTTAAAAGGCATGTTGCAGAACAAAAACCTGTTCTCTGAAGCACCATAAATCCATTCTTCGTACCTTTGCACATTATTTTAGAAGAGCTATGCAAAATCCTGTAATAATACTTGGTGCCCAGCAGTTAGGTACCGCCGCCCTCGATGTCTTTAACAGCAACAACGTTATCGTGTATTGCTTCCTGGACGATAGCGAAAATCTGCAACAGACCGAGATCAACAATGTATCGGTGATGAGCCGCACCGAAGACAGTGAGTTTCTGAAACTGATCGGCAAAAAATGCGATGTGTTTGTAGCCGTAGAAGATGCTGCTGCCCGGAAAGGCCTTATTAAGATGCTGAAGTCTGAGTATGAGGTGGTGCCGGTTAATGCCATACACAAATTCAGCGCCGTGTCGGAACATGCCTGGTTAGGCCATGGAGTAATGGTGGGCGCTGGTGCCATTATAAACAACAACAGCAAAATAGGAGATAATAGCCTCATTCAATCAAGAGCAGTGGTAGATACCAACGCCGAGATTGGTGCATTTGTGCACATTGGGGCTGGTGCCATTATCAACTCCGAGGTGGTAATAGAAGAGGGAGCCTTTATCGGTTCCGGAGCCGTTATTGTATCGGGCGTGAAAATTGGGAAGAATGCCCGTGTGGGAGCTGGATCGGTGGTAGTAGCCAATGTGCCAGCCAAAGCTACCGTGTTTGGCAACCCAGCTGCGCCAGTAAAATAAACTTTTTGCAGCTGTACTGCTGTTATGAGAGCAAAAATGATGTAAGTTATTTTAAAGTAAAGTAGCTGTTGCTACTTTTGCGCCTCGTTCTTTAAAATAGAATTTTTACCCTTGGCACCCAAACAGGTTTTCTGCTTTGGAAGGTCAAAATCATTAGAATTATTTAGTTGAAGAAGTGGAAGTAAAATTCTACTCACTCAATCACTCATATAAAATTTAACACTTAAAAAAAACACTTAGCTGCAACTAAGCCGTTATGAACAAAGACTATAGCATTCTCCTGTACTATTGCTACACGCGAATAGAAGATCCTGAAAAGTTTAGAGAAGAGCATCACCTGCTTTGCCTGGAGCTGAACCTGCTGGGCCGCATTATTGTATCGGCCGAAGGGCTTAACGGTACCGTATCGGGGCTGGTGGCCGACTGTGAGAAATACATGGCCGCCGTAAAAGCCGACCCTCGTTTTGCCGGAATCGATTTTAAGGTAGACTATTCCGATAAGCATGCATTTGCTAAACTGCACGTGCGTCATAAACGCGAGATTGTACACTCTAGCCTGCTACATATTAAGCCCTACGAAAAAACAGGGCAGCACCTGGAGCCATCCGAATTTAAGCTGATAAAAGACAGCGATGATGTGGTGCTGGTAGATGTACGCTCTGATTATGAGCATTCTGTAGGTCACTTCAAGGGTGCCCTAACCTTCAACATCGAGAACTTCCGTGACTTTCCAGAAAAGGTGGAGGAACTAAAGCAGTTTAAAGACAAAAAAATAGTGACTTACTGCACAGGTGGTGTGAAATGCGAAAAAGCGAGTGCCTTTTTGCTCGAACAAGGTTTTGAGAATGTATACCAGCTGCATGGGGGCATAATTAAATACGGCCTAGAAGAAGGCGGCGAAGACTTTGAAGGGAAGTGCTATGTGTTTGATAACCGCGTGGCCGTAGAGGTAAACAAGGTAAACCCAACCGTGGTTTCTGAGTGCCATGTGTGCGGTACCAAGAGCGACCGTATGGTAAACTGTGCTAACCCGGTATGTAACATACATGTGCCCATTTGTGAGAAATGCGGTTGGGAACTGGAAGGTGCTTGCTCCGATACCTGCAAATCCCACCCTGAGAAGCGCGTGTACAACGGCACCGGTTACTATCAGAAAGAAATGAACGGCTACAATCCTTTAAAAGGTTTCAACCGTCGGAAAGAAAAAGACGTATCCATATAGGCATAATCTTGAAGTAAAAGAAGAGCGTGTGTTTTAACAGACCACGCTTTTTTTTATTTTCTGCAGATTTAGTAGCTTCATATAAGAGGGCACTAACACTGCCTGTTACAGTACTGCCTGGTATGCTACCACAAATGAATAGCTCCGGAAGGCGATTTTTATTAGAATAATTGCTGCCCACGTTTATAAAATGATTGCATGCGCCTCACTAAACTTCCATAACCATAAACTACAACGCTACCACTATGAGTGCTATTCCAGATTCTGAACTCATTCTCAACCCAAACGGCTCCATTTATCACCTCAACCTCCTGCCTGAGCAAATTTCCGACACCATTATAACAGTTGGAGACCCAGACAGAGTAGGGGCAGTAAGTAAATATTTTGATGAAGTAGAGTGCCATATTGTAAAGCGGGAGTTTATAACACAAACCGGTTACTACAAAGGCAAGCGCATAACGGTTATATCTACAGGCATGGGTACCGATAACATCGATATTCTGATGAATGAGCTGGATGCGCTGGTTAATATTGATTTTGTGTCGCGGGAGCCTAATCCAGAGCCGATCTCTCTTAAAATTGTGCGCGTAGGCACCTCCGGATCGCTACAGGAAACAGTGCCGCTGGGGAGCCTAGTGGCTTCGCATTACGCCGTTGGGCTGGATACGCTCATGCAGTTTTACCCGCTGGAGCAAAGCCAGACGGAGCAGGAGCTAACCAAGGCCCTGCAGAAATCCCTTGGCATCGGTTTTCAGCCCTACTGCGTTAATGGGTCGCTGCACCTGATCAATGAGATCGGGTACGATATGATACCGGGGAATACCCTTACCTGCCCTGGATTTTATGCCCCACAGGGGCGTGCGCTGCGGGGTGGCCTGCTGAATCAGCAGCTGCTGGATGTTTATCAGGGTTTCAGCCTTGGGGATTTCCGCTTTACCAACTTCGAGATGGAAACTGCCGGCTATTATAGCCTGGCGCGGCTGCTGGGGCACCAGGTACTTTCTTTAAACGCCATTGTTGCTAATCGCATTACCAAAGAGTTTGCTAAAGATGCCAACGAAATTATAGATGACCTCATTTTGAAAGTGCTGGAAAGGATATAGATATTTAGCAAGGGGCTGGCTAAATTTGGAAGGAGGAGAAGAGTTTTTACTCATCTGAGGGTTTTAATAGCTGCAAACTAGAGTTAGAGTAAAGCTAGCGTCTTATAAGTGCCTGAAAGCCTCTGGAAGGGCAAAATCATTAGCATAATTTGAAAAACTGATCAGTATGATGATTGCCGTTTTTATCTGAAACTACGGCAGCTAAAGCAGAACAGCCAGCAGAAGATTTTATCTTTTGCTGGCTGTTTATGTTTTTACAAGTGTTGAGGTAGGGTAGAGGGTGGAGTTAACAGTTTTCAACTTTTAAAATTGAGTGTAGTGGTAAAAAGGTGCCGGCTTTCAGAAGCACAAACTTATCGTCGCTTGCCCAAACAGTGGTCTCTACCTTCTTTATTTCGCCTTGGTCGGTGCAAAAAGTAATGGCAGCTTTATTTCTAAAGGCATTGCCTAGAATGGTAGCCCTGTTAATATCGTAGTTACGACGGCTGCGAGCCATCGCATCTTTCAGAACATCTTCTTTACTGAAATGTAAGGTGGGTATTCTTTCTTTCTCGATGAGGTTTGCGGTCTTCATGTGATCTGATTTTATTGACTTACTATCGTTTGTTAGTATAACGACCGAATATATTATTTTAGTTCTGAAGTGGCAAATAATTTTTTACAAAATTGTTGAAAAAGTAAAATTGTAAAACTAGTCCTGCTGTTTGTAAGGAAACAAGGTTTGATCTCCTTTAAGCTGCAGCAGGAGCAGCTAGGAGGCAGTAAGAGCAGATTAGAAGTAAAAAAACCTGCTCCCGATCGGGGCAGGTTTTTTGTATTAGAAGTCTGTGGTATTTAAAAAGTACAATTTCAGTTGCAGGTGTTTTGTTGAATCATTAGCTTGATAACCAACACTATATCATTGTATTAGGGTCAAAATTTTCCAGGTAATCGGCTACTCTGCGTACAAACATACCGCCTAATGAGCCGTCCACCACGCGGTGGTCGTAAGAGTGTGATAAGAACATAAAATGGCGGATACCAATCAGGTCGCCTTCCGGAGTTTCTATAACGGCCGGTTTTTTCTTGATGGCTCCCACGGCCATAATGGCTACCTGCGGTTGCATGATAATAGGGGTACCCATTACGTTGCCAAAAGAACCTACGTTGGTGAGCGTGTAGGTGCCACCTGATAGATCGTCTGGCGAAAGTTTATTGGCACGTGCTCTGTTGGCCAGGTCGTTCACTTTTTTAGTCAGGCCGTTCAGGTTCATCTGGTCGGCTTGTTTGATGTTAGGTACAATCAGGTTTCCGCTTGGTAGTGCCACGGCCATACCAATGTTAATGTCTTTGTGGCGGATAATGTTGGTACCGTCAACAGACACATTGATAAGCGGAAAATCTTTGATAGCTTTTACTAGTGCTTCTATGAACAAAGGCGTAAAAGTAAGGTTTTCGCCTTCGCGTTTCTTGTAAGCGTCTTTCCACTTGTTGCGCCAGTTTACCAGGTTGGTTACATCTGCTTCTACAAAGGAGGTAACGTGCGGAGAGATGCGTTTGCTTTCTACCATGCGGTCGGCAATCATGCGGCGCATGCGGTCCATTTCTATTATTTCGGAAGATCCGGAGTAGGAGGCCGCTGGTTTTGCCGCCGCAACAGCGGTTGGCTGTGGTGCAATAGCTTCTGGTTGCGATTTGGCCGGGGCCGGAGCTTCAGCCTTTACTGCAGGCTGTGGTGCAGCTGGTTTGCTTGCTTCCTGGGCCGGGGCTGCGGCAGGTGCGCCTTCCCTGGTTTTCAGGTAGCTCATAATATCTTTTTTAGACACACGACCGTCCAGTCCTGTTCCTGGTATGTACTCCAGTTCCTCCATCGAAATGCCTTCTTCGCGGGCTATGTTTATAACCAGCGGAGAGTAAAAGCGGCCTGGGGCGGGCTTATCCAGCTTTGCGGTTGTAGCGGCAGCTTGCGGTGCTGCGGCAGGTGCATCCTCTTCCTGAGGTGCTGGCTCAGGTTCCGGGGCAGTTATTTCTGTTGCTGCAGATTCGCCTGTTGCCGAATTGGTGGGGGCGGTTTCTTCGCCATTGGTGCTGATAATGGCAATAGGTGCTCCAACAGCTACCACATCGCCTTCCTGCACCAGTATTTCTTTTAGTATACCTGCTTCAACGGCCGGAACTTCGGTGTCCACTTTATCTGTAGCAACTTCCAGCACCGACTCATCTTCTGCAATTGGGTCGCCTACTTTTTTGAGCCATTTCAGAACAGTGCCTTCCATAATGCTCTCACCCATTTTAGGCATTACCATTTCTACAAGTGCCATGCGTCTTCGTTAATTGATCGTTGTTCGTGGATCGTGATTTGAGAATAGATATAGTCTGAAAAGAGAGCCTACACAACTCAGGATTTTAGTAAAACAGGTTTATGCCTGCTCTCTTTCTATATTTACAAGTACATATTGCCTTGCCAGGTACCGCTTTTAGATTTTAATCAGCAGTTACTCATTAGCTAATGACTGGTAGCTTTTTAGAGCAGAGTAAGCCTGACATCAAAGCCAAAAATATAGACAAAGGTAAGTATTTTGAGCTATTCCTCAACGGTTCCTGTTAAACTTTGCCTGATTAGGTTCAGGGCTACCATAGCGGTATACTCAATATTTAGCAACCTGCCTTTGTTGTAACGAAGTTGCTTGGTAACTGTTTTTTCTTTGTCGGAATAGGCTATCCAGATGGTGCCCACTGGCTTATCGGGTGTGCCTCCGCCCGGGCCTGCAATGCCGCTTGTGGCCACCCCTACATTTGTGCCGAATTTCAGGCGCACGTTTTCAGCCATTTCCCGCACCACCTGCTCGCTCACGGCACCGTATTGCGCCAGTATTTCGGGGTTCACCTTGAGCTCCTTTACTTTCACATCGTTGTGGTAGGCTACCACGCTGCCCATAAAATACATAGAGCTGCCGGCAATACTGGTTATTTTGTGAGCCAGGTAACCTCCAGTGCAGCTTTCGGCGGTGGCAATGGTATAGTTGCGGGCATTCAGCAACATGCCTACCACTTCTTCCAGGCTAATTTCGCCATAGGCAAAAATGTAAGGCGAAATAAGGTCGGTGAGTTGGTTCAGCTGCTCCAGCAGGTCGTCTTCCAGCTTTTCAGGCTCCTGCCCGGTGCCGGTTAGCCGGAGCCGCACACCATTAATATGCGGCAGGTAAGCCAGCCGGATGTGTGGAGGCAAACTAGTTTCCCAAGGTTCCAGGGTTTCGGCCAGCGTAGATTCCGGTATACCTACTGTCTGCACCACCTTGTGTATAATCTGGGGGGGATCAAAAAACGCTTTCAACTGTGGCAGCACGATGTCTGTCATCATTCGCTTCATTTCGAAAGGCACGCCGGGCATCGATACAAATACTTTCCCGTCTTCCTCAAACCACATACCCGGTGCTGTTCCGATAGCATTGCGCACCGGGGTGCAGGCGGCTGGCAGAAAGGCCTGCTGCCGGTTCAGTTCACTGAGCTCTATATTGCGGTTTTTAAAAATTGCTTGCACGTCGGCCAGCGAAGGCTCGTGCAACTGCAACTCTGTATGAAAATATTCAGTCAGAACTGTTTTGGTAAGGTCATCTTTGGTGGGGCCCAGGCCACCGGTTATCAAAATAGCGTCGGCACGGGTGCGGGCATCATTCAGGGCGGCCACAATATGGGTGGCATCGTCAGATACGGAGGTTATCTGCTTTACCCTGATGCCTATTTTTGTAAGTTCGGTGCCCATCCAGGCGGAATTGGTATCTACTATCTGCCCGAATAGGATTTCGTCTCCTATGGTAATGATCTCTGCCGTGACCGCTTTCATTTTGTACTTTGGTCTGATTTATGATTAAGAATAAAAAACTCGTGCCACACCAATTTGTTTTAGATCAAGAGAAATTGAAACCCGGAAATTAAAGTCTGCTGGAGAATAATTTCTAATTTTGATTTTCTAATTTTTAATTTGCTGCTGCACTAGCTCAACATAAGTTCTTCTAAGATATGAGAAAAATTGTTTATTCTTGTTTTTTTGCCCTTGCACTTGGTGCTTCGGCCTGTACTGTAGCCGATATTCAGCGCACTATGGATGGTGTGATGGCCGGTACTGGCGGAGCCCTAACCCGTGAAGAAGTAGCCTCAGGCCTGCGGCAGGCGCTGGAGGTTGGTATCCGAAATGGCTCGGGCCAGGCCTCGCAGGAAGATGGCTACTATAAAAATCCCTTAATCCGAATTCCTTTTCCGGAGGATGTGCAGCGCGTGGAGAACACACTGCGGCAGGTGGGGCTGGGCAAGGAAGTAGATAAGTTTATTCTGACGCTGAACCGAGGAGCGGAGGATGCGGCTAAAAGCGCGGTGCCTATTTTTGTATCGGCTATCAAGCAAATGACCATACAGGATGCCTGGGCCATTTTAAAAGGCGAGAAAGACGCGGCCACGCAATACCTGATCCGTACCACTTCGCCGCAGGTGCGCGATGCTTTTTTGCCTATCGTGCAGAAATCGCTGGAAAAAACAAATGCCACCCGCTACTACACCGACATTGTAACACAATACAACAAAATCCCACTGGTACAGAAAGCTAACCCCGAGCTGGACCAATACGCAACTCAAAAAGCTATGGACGGACTTTTTATGCTGATTGCGCAGGAGGAGGCCAATATCCGTGAAAATCCGATGGCGCGAACCACCGATCTTTTGAAACGCGTGTTCACAAAAGAAAATCAATCCTGAAATAACATAGGTTTACCCATGCAGGCCCCCGCTTTACTACAAAAGTAGAGCGGGGGCTTTTGTTTTACAGAACCTTACGGCACAAAAAAAGTACAATACAGCAAAATTTTCGGAACCAGGCAAACTGCATGCTTAAGGTAAATAACTATGGCAAAGGCACCGTTTAAGTACACCACCATATCCAAAGAAAAAGATTTGGATGTATTGCTAGAGGAGGTAGGAGACGCACGTATCGTTATGCTGGGCGAGGCTTCGCATGGTACTTCGGAGTACTACACCTGGCGCACCGCCATTACCAGGCGATTGGTTGTGGAAAAAGGATTCCAGTTTATTGCTGTAGAAGGAGACTGGCCGGAATGCTACGCCTTGAATCGTTTTATTAAGGGCTACGAAAAATCGGGCTCCAAAATTGCCGATGTGCTGCAGGTATACCGGCGCTGGCCAACCTGGATGTGGGCCAACTGGGAGGTAGCTGCGCTGGTGGAGTGGGCGAAAGACTTTAACCACCTGCGCAACCTAAAGGAGAAGGTAGGCTTTTATGGGCTCGATGTATATAGTTTGTGGGAGTCGCTGGAGCAAGTGATGCATTTTTTGAACCAGCAAGACGGCCAGGCTGCAGAGGCAGCCCGACAAGCCATCCGCTGTTTTGAGCCTTATAACCGCGATCCGCAGCACTATGCCCAGGCTACTGCCTTTGTACCTACCGACTGCGAGCACGAGGTGGTGGAAATGCTGCAGCGGCTCACCCGAAAGCCAAATTTCCCGAATGATCAGGAGAATGCCTTCAACGCTGAGCAAAATGCATTGGTAGCTGTTAATGCCGAAAGATATTATCGTGCCATGATTCAGGGTGGGCCTACCTCCTGGAATGTGCGCGACAACCATATGATGGAAACCCTGGACCGGCTGCTGGAGCTGCATGGCCCCGACTCTAAAGCCATTGTTTGGGAGCATAACACGCATATCGGCGATGCCCGGGCCACTGATATGGCCAGCGAAGGCATGGTGAACATAGGCCAGCTGGCGCGAGAGAAATACGGGCATGACCAGGTTAAACTGGTTGGTTTTGGGAGCTACCAGGGTACCGTTATAGCAGGAAAAGCTTGGGGAGCGCCGATGCAGAAAATGGAAGTTCCGCCTGCCAAACCTGGCAGTTGGGAGGCCCTGCTGCACACGATAAGCGACGAAGACAAAATTATTTTATCGAAGGATCTGCACGAGGTGCCGGAGTTGCGCAAGCCGATGCCGCACCGGGCTATTGGGGTGGTGTACGATCCAAAGTTTGAGCAGTTCGGCAATTATGTTCCTTCTAAAATACAAGACCGTTACGATGCCTTTGTTTATTTTGATGAGAGCGAGGCCGTGCACCCGCTTCACTTAAAAATAAAAAATGCCCAGGAGCCGGAGCTCTACCCGTGGAATTACTAAACCTGCCGCCGGGTTTAAATTCTTTTAATGAAAAAGGCCTTTCGGAGGCTTTCTAAAGATTTTAGATACTAGGGATTAGATCTTATTATATGTTTTGGAAGTTGCAGAAGGTATACCTGCTCCTTCCAGAACAACTTTCCAGTAAACAACCACCAATCATTCAAATTCTTCTAATGAAACCGGCCTTCCAGAGGTATATGCGAGTTTGTTGCACCTAGGACGTTTCTATTTTTCATCGCCCCCATTTACATCAGCTCAAGGCTGCTCCCGACAAGTAATAAGGCAGATAGCTCTAAAATTATCTTCCTCAGCATCTCCCCAATCAGCTTTCCTGAATCCCTTCCTGTGGCATTACATTCCACACTAATCCATCATTAAGCTGATTATTTTTGAAGTTTTCAACTTCTTAAACTAACGAACATTTATTATATTTAAGGAGGCGTGACGCTTTGCCGTTGCCGCGAAAAAATAAACTTATTTGGATGATTTAATGGCATCCAATCATACTTTTAGATTTGTGAAGAAGCATTTACTTGTTCTTTTCTTTTTCTGCTTGCAGGTATCGCTATGGGCGCAGGTAAAAAACGAAGGCATTCCTACTATCCGGAATTATACGCAAAAAGATTACAGGGCCGCCTCGCAGAACTGGGCCATTGTGCAGGACCACAGGGGGGTAATGTATTTCGGGAACAATGCCGGAATATTAGAGTTTGATGGCAGCAACTGGAACATTATAGCGCTTACCAACAAAACCAATGTCCGCTCGCTGGCAATCGACAAAAAAGGCCGGATTTATGTAGGCGGCCAGGACGATTTTGGCTATTTGGTGCCCGATAAGCAGGGGCTCCTGACTTTTGTATCGCTGAAGTCGCAGATTGAGGAGAAATACCAGAACTTCGACGATGTCTGGAAAATATACCCAGCCAGCGATGGCGTATATTTCTGCACTGTTTCGGCCATTTATTTTCTTCAAAACGATAAAATAAAGGTATACCAAGTACCAGCAGATAAAAGTGAGGTCGCCTTTTTTGTGCAGGAAAAGCTGTATGTTCCGGTGCTCGGCAAAGGCATTTATGAGCTGAAGCAGGAGCAGATGGTGCTTATCCCGAACAGCGAAGCGTTTAGCCAGCACGTGATAACGGCTATGATACCTGCCGCAGAAAACAAAGTGCTACTGGTAACGGAGCAGGAAGGCATGTTTCTGTACGACGGCTATAGTCATTTTGAGAGCTGGGGAGCAGAAGTAAAGAACTTTTTGGCCAAGGCTAAAGTAGGCACAGCCATTGCCTTGTCAGAAGGTTACGCCATTGGCACCTCACACGACGGACTCTTGCTGATCGATAATAACGGGTTGCCGCGCCAACACCTCAACCGTGATAAGGGACTTCAAAACAACACCATCCGGAGCGTGTACCAAGATAATGCCGGCAACTTATGGCTCGGGCTCAACAACGGCATCGATTATGTAGAAATAAACTCTCCTTTCACGCTTTTTAATATCAAAAACGGATTGCCAGGCACAGCCTATGCCTCTCTTATGGACAAAGACAGGCTTTACCTGGGCACCAGCGATGGCCTTTACTACAAAACCTGGTCTAACTCCGAAAGTCCTTTGCAGCCCTCTACTTTCCGGCTGGTAGAAAATTCACAGGGGCAGGTATACAACTTGCAGAAATTAGCAGGCCACCTGCTGTTGTCGCACCACAACGGCGCTTATGAAATTATAAATGGGCAGGCAGTTAAGTTAGCTGAGCATCGTGGCGCCTGGCTGTTTCTGCCGCTCAAGGCCCATCCGGGCTACCTTATTTGCGGTACCTACTCAGGGCTCTACTTGTACAAACTGGTTGGCGGGCAGGTGCAGTACCAGGGTAAGATGACAGGGTTCAACGAATCGTCGCGGGTAATAGAAGAGGATGAGGAAGGCAACCTGTGGGTGGCACATGGCTATAAGGGCGTTTATAAAATCAGGCTGGATCCCGAGCTCAGAAAAGTGCAGCAGGTTAATTTTTACAACGAGGAGCATGGCTTCCCTTCCAACCTCTTTATTAATACTTTTAAAATTGGAGGGAAGCTGGTATTTGCCGGGGAGCGGGGCGTTTTTGTCTACAATAAAGCTACTGACCGGTTTGTGCCGCACGAAGAGTTTAGCCGACTTTTTAATGCCAATGTGCATGTGCGTAAACTGGTGGAAGATCAGAACAGCAATATCTGGTTTTCGGCTGGAAATGAAATGGGCATGCTGCGAAAACAGGCTAACGGGAGTTACGAAGTCGAGAAAAATGCTTTTAATAAAATGAACGGCAAGTTAGTTGGAGGCTTTGAGCACATTGCCTACTACGACCGTTCAAATGTGCTTTTCGGCACCGATGAGGGCTTTGTACATTACCACCCTTCATTTCTGCAGACCAGTAATGTAGACCATGTTTTTTACTCACTTATCCGCAGGGTGGAGGCATCGGCAGAGGCCGCCGACTCGTTGGTGTATGCTGGTGCCTTCTCAAACAACGGGTATGTAACGGTGGGGCAGTCGGAGGAGGACATACCGGAGCTTCCTTACAGTTTTAATTCGCTTAAGTTTACATTTGGCGCCATATCGTACAACGATGTAGAAGACATGCAGTACCAGTATTTTCTGGAGGGGCATGATAAAAACTGGTCGCCCTGGGGTAGAGCACTGCAAAAAGAATATACCAACCTAAAGGAAGGCAACTATATTTTTCATGTGCGGGCACGAGATATTTATAACCAGGAAAGTACAGCGGCCATGTATCAGTTTAAAGTGTCGCCGCCCTGGTACAGGTCTATTCTGGCGTATGCTTTCTACGGCCTGCTAGGGCTTGGCTTGCTGGGCCTGACTAAGCAACAGGTTGGCCGGCACATTAACAAAACAAAAATGAAGCTGGAGCTGGAACAGGCAAAGGCCCTGCGCCTGCAGGAGGCCCAGCACGCTGAAGAGGTGCTGAAGGCAGAAAAGGAAATTATAAAGCTGAGCAACGACAAACTGGAGAATGAACTGAACCTGAAAAACAAGGAATTAGCTTCTTCGGCCTTGCATGTTATGCATAGCCTCGAGACCATCGAAAAAGTAAGGTTTCAGCTGCAGGACGTGATAGACCACGTTAACGACCGCGATGCCCTGCACCAGTTGCGCAAAGTGCTGAAGTCGGTGGAGGAGGAGATTAAGTTTGAAAATAACTGGGAGCAGTTCGAGCTGCACTTCAACCAGATTCACGAAGATTTCCTGAAGCGCCTCCGCGATGACTACCCCGAACTCACTCACCGCGACATTAAACTCTGCGCCTACCTGCGCATGAACCTATCGAGCAAGGAAATGGCTTCGCTGCTCAACCTCTCATTGCGTGGGATCGAGACCAGCCGTTACCGCATCCGCAAAAAAATGAACCTTGAGCAGGAAGTAAACTTAACTGAGTTTATACTGAAGTATTGAGGTGGGATATGGTTTCAACCCTAAAATAAAAACAGCCTTCGAAGTTTCCTAAGGCTGTTTTTATTAGGATAATTTGTTCGTGTGGTAGAAGATAGGGCCAAAATTTCATACATAGCACCGCTTCTTGTCATCCTGAAAGGATCTTGTGGGCGAGAGGCAGCAGCACTAACTACTGGCTTTGTAGTCTAAGTTCGCATAGCTGCTGCTAAGGTGTTAGCTGTAGTCAATTGTTTTATTGCTGAATTTCTTGTTCTTTTTGTCTTGATACAAAAAGAACCAAAAAAATCAAGACCCGCCAAATCGAGGGCCCCTACCCCCACTCGCTGAACGCTCGAACAGTGCCGGCTCATTAAGTGCACCTGGCAAAGGTTTTTGCGCTGTAGCAATGGTGGTAATTTCCCACTTAGCTAAGGCCATAGTTGAAGCTTCTTTAGCAGTTTGATGTTTTATTAAGAATCCTCCTCCGGCAGTTTATAAACGCGGGCATAATCCACGAGCATTTGCTGTGGGAAGGTGGTGGTGCTGTCGGGGTTGCCGCCAAAGTCGCCGCCTACTGCCAGGTTCAGAATCAGGTAGAAACGGCTGTTGTACGGGTAATGCTCCGGGGCAATGGTGGCAGGTGTTACTTCATAAAACTGCTGCCCATCTACATACCACCTGATCAGATCTTTGCTCCAGGTAATGGAAAAGATGTGGAAGTCGTCGCTGAAGGTGCCGGTGGGCAGGTCAAATTCGCCGCTGATATTTTTATTGCCGGGCCAGGTGGTGCCGTAGTGGATGGTGCCGAGTACCTGGTTTGGAGTTTTACCGCGGAGTTCCATAATGTCCAGTTCGCCGCTTTTGGGCCAGCCACCATACACATCGTCGGTGGGCATCATCCAGATGGCGGGCCATATGCCTTGGCCTGATGGTAGCTTGGCTCTTACCTCTATTTTGCCAAACTGCCAGTCGCCTTTGCCTTTGGTGCGGAGGCGGGCAGAGGTGTAGCCTGCCTCCCGTAACTGCTCTTTTTTTGCTTCTATCACCAATAAGCCATCTTTTGTGAAGGCATTAGCGGCACTGTTGGTGTAGGCTTGTAGTTCGTTGTTGTGCCACTTGTCGCCTACTTCCATTTCCCATTTGGTGGTGTCGAGAGAGGGGCTATCGAACTCATCGCTCCAAACCAGTTTAGAAAATGCTTCGGGTGTAGGTGCCGTGGGTGGCTGGGCCGTTGCAGGGGTTGTAGCTGCTGAGCCAGCCGAACCGGTTGGAAGACCTGAGGTACAGCCAAGACATAGGTACCCTAGAAGGGCAAAAGCGTAAAATGGCTTCGGAAGGGCAATTCTATTAGAATAATTCATAAGGCTACCTGATTAAACTATTGAACTTGCTGTTGCTATTCTGTTAAAGTAAATTTCTTCACCAGTTCGCCAATCCGGATTTCAAACTCACCTGCCTCCACTACTTTTTTGCCGTGCCGGTTGGTATAAGCAAGGTCATCAGGGGTGAGGGTGAAGGTAAGGGTCTGGCTCTGACCGGGCTGCAGGTCTATCTTCTCGAAGCGGCGCAGCCTTTTCACATCAGGAGTGATGTCGGAGGCGTAGAGGTCGGAGGTGTAGAGGTGCACGGTTTCTTTGCCTGCTACTTTGCCTGTGTTGCTAACCTCCACGGTAACGGTTAGCTGCTCGTTTTTCCGGAGCTGCTGCTTGTTCATCTGTAGGTTGCTGTACCGGAAGGTAGTGTAGCTAAGGCCGTGGCCAAAAGGAAACTGTGGGTTAAAATCGGCTTCGTAGTTGTACACACCTTCGGCTTTGGTCTGCTCCTCGGAGCTTTTGTGGATGTAAGAGATGGTGGCGTTGGGATAGCGGGGGTAAGTGTAGGGTAGCTTTCCTGATGGGTTGACATCGCCAAAAAGTACGTCGGCTGCGGCATTGCCTCCGAAATTACCAGGCTGGTATAGCTGCACAATGGCCCGCATCTGCTGCTCAATTTTGCTGATAATGCGCGGCCGGCCTTCGCTTAGCACCAGCACCACCGGTTTGCCCGTGGCAGCCATTTTGCGCGCCAGCTCCGTCTGCAACTCCGACAGGTAAAGGTCGTTCAGGTCGCCGGGTTTTTCGGTGGAGGTGTTTTCGCCGAAGCAAAGAAGGATAACGTCTGCGTTACGGGCAGCCGCTACAGCTTCGTCGAGTTGGTCGGCTGCTTCTTCGTAGTATTTGCCGCCTTGTTTGTAGCTCACGCCGGGCACATAGGTTACGTTGCCGGCTCCGATTTTCTGCTGCACGGCCTCCAGAATGGTGTTGTATTTTTCGGCAAACTCATCTACTTTGTCGCCTTGCCAGGAGTAGGTCCAGGCGCCATTGAGGGTGCGCATGTTGTTGGCATTAGGGCCGGTAACGAATACTTTGCTGTTCTTCTGCAGCGGCAAGGTTTGCTGCTCGTTCTTGAGCAGGGTAACAGACTCGGCCGCCATCTGGTAAGCAGCCTCTTCAAACTCTTTGCTTCCAAACTTGGGGTAATCTTTTGGATTGGTAGTGGGTTTCTCGAAGAGGTTAAGCGCGAACTTTACCCGCAGAATCCGGCGTACGGCATCGTCCACACGTTCCTGCTTTACCTTGCCTTCTTTTACCAGCTCCACCAGCCCCTGGCAAAAAGGCTCGTACTGGTACGGAATCATAGACATGTCTACGCCGGCGTTAATGGCCAGCATAATGGCTTCTTTATCGGAGGTGGCAATTCTGTCGCGGCGGTGAAGGTTCTCTATGTCTGCCCAATCGGTTACAACCAGTCCTTTAAAGCCCAGCTCCTCCTTCAGTAGTTTGGTGAGCAGGTCGTGGTTAGCGTGCACGGGTACGCCGTTTATGATGCCTGAATTTACCATCAGGGTATGGGAACCAGCGGCTACAGCTGCTTTAAAAGATGGTAAATGGTACTCCCGCAGCGCCTCCTCCGACAGGTAAGTGGGCGTTCGGTCTTTGCCGGATGTCGGAACCTGGTAACCGAGGAAGTGCTTCATGTTAGAGGCCACATGCTCCGGCTGGCCAATGTCGTTTTTCTCTCCTTCGTAACCTTTTATCATCGCCACACCCAACTCTGCTGCCAGGTAAGGGTCTTCACCAAACGATTCAAACTGGCGCGGGAATCGCGGATCAGAGCCAAGGTCGAGCACCGGGGAGAAGGTCCAGGGGATGGAGCTGGCGCGGGTTTCGTAAGCTGTAATCTCGGCTCCGCGTCTTACTAAAGCCCGGTTGCGGCTGGCAGCCTGGCCGATCTGCTGCGGAAACATGGTAGCGCCGGCGGTGTAGGTAGCCCCATGAATTTCATCTACTCCGTAAATTACCGGTATTTTCAGTCGCGTTCCCTTCATCGCCACTTCCTGAATTTCAGAAATGACCTGGTACCACTTCTGCGGCGTGAGTGCGCGGTTATTGGCCGTGTTTAGTACAGAGCCGATTTTATAGTCTACGAGTGCCTTTTTTAGTTCTGCTTTGTCGAGAGAGAGTGGTTCGAAACTGGAATAGCGGTTTTCGCCTTTCCCGATAACATCTAAAGTAATCTGCGCCATCTGGCCCACTTTTTCTTCGAGAGTCATCTGGCGGAGTAGTGCATCTACTTTCTGCTCAATTTCTGAAGCTGTGGGAGCCACATAGGCTGCTGTTGCCCGCTTGGTAGCTACTGATTGTGTTTTTCGCTGGGCTTGACAAGCTGTTAGAGTTAGAGAGAAAAGTAGTGCAGTAAAGGCTACGTTCTTTAGTGTCATGATTTTTAAATTTTGGTGTTGGAGCTAACTGCTTTTTTGGCCATAAGAGTGCCGGGACACCAGCAAAGGTTGGTGCCGCAGGATGTCAAGTGCAGTTGTGATTTTGTTTAAAGCTGCGTCTGGATTTTCAGGGAATGATTATTTCTCTACCATTTTATACACCCGCACATAGTCTACTTCCATGGTTTGCGGGTAAATGTCGGGGTCTACGCCTTGTGCGCCACCCCAATCGCCACCCACGGCAATGTTGAGCAGCAAGTGAAAGCGCTTATCGAAGGGCCACACGCTGTAGCCTTTGCCCTCGTTTCGGAATTCGAACACCAGCAAATCATCCATGTAGCCACGCACGGCATAGGGTGTCCAATCGAGGCGGTAGATGTGAAAGTCGGTACTGGCCGTGGGAATAACCTTGGTAGCTGTTTTCTGGGTGCCGATGCTGTGGTGGTAGGCCTCGGTGTGCACGCTCATGTGTACTTTGTTCTGGTCGTAGCCCACGTGTTCCATAATATCAATTTCGCCGGACTTTGGCCAGTTCCCGTAGGCCCAGTCGGTGGGAAGCATCCAGATGGCGGGCCAGGTGCCTTTGCCGGTGGGGAGTTTGGCTTTTATTTCGAAACGGCCATACAAAAAGTCGCCTTTGTTGCGGGTAACCAGTCTGGCAGAGGTGTAGTCTTTGCCATCTTTGCTCTCTTTCCGGGCCGTAATGGTGAGCTTGCCATCGGCTATGCTGGCGTTGCTGGCGCTGTTGGTGTAGTACTGCAGTTCGTTGTTGCCCCAGCCACTGCCACCAATGTCGTAATCCCATTTATTTGGGTCGGGTAAGCCGTTGTAGGTGAACTCATCGGCCCAAACAGGCGTGGTCTCAAATTTCCAGTTCAGGTCTTGTGGCGGTTTGGGTGCTGTAATAACGGGTCTGGGCGTTTCGGAGCCGGAGCAGCCAGTGCACAACAGGAACACCCAGCACTTTATCAGGAGGGCTAGTGGCATTTTAGGGATCAGGTTAGTATCAGAAATCATGTGTCTTAGCTTTTGGGCTCTGTTCGTGTGGTGTAGGCCTCGGTTGTTTTTTGCTGAAATTCCGCTGGAAAGCCTTTTTCATTAGAATAATTTAATTGTGCGATAGCCGACGGTTATTTATCTCTTCTTCCACTGCTATCCTGCTTTTGTCATCCTGGAAGGATTTTGTGGGTGAGATCCTTTAGCAATAGCTACTTGCGGTTTGGTTCAAGTTCGCATAGTTGCTGCTTAACAATTCATCAGGCTGAAGCTATTGCATAGCTGGCTTTCTTGTTCTTTTTGTCTTGATACAAAAAGAACCAAAAAAATCAAGACGATTTTGAACTCGCTGAACGCTCAGACAAAAAATCGTCAGTAGGTGCACATGGCAAAGGTGTCCGCCCTGTTGCAGCCGTAAGGGCAATAAGCAATTATTTATTAATGTTAAGCACTAAGGATATTCAGTTTGAATTTATGCTTCATCTCAACAAACTAATTTGCTGTAGCTAAGGCTCGTAGTACAAATCCCAGTTCTTGGGTTGAGCGCCTTTGCAGGTTTCCGGTGCCGCGGGAGCGGCAGCCCGCTTGCGGGCAGGAAAGATGCAGCAGCGCGATGCCCGAGAACGAGGTCCCGCGGCCTTGAGCGCTAAGACTTCTACAATGTAACAGTAAAGCCCTATGGCACCGCAATCAGCAGTTGCTATAAATGTTGGAACCAATTTATTTGGACCTCTCTAACCTAAGGGCGTAGAGCTATGCTGCTCCATTAGAACAGCAGGAGGACTTAGTGAGAGAGGCTCTTGCTCCCTCACTAAGCATTTCCTGTTTTAAGGTTCCAACCTGAAATCGTCGATAAAGAAGATGCCTGGAATGTAGTTGCCTTCTCCGCCAATCTGAATCAACACCCGATCGAAGTCGGTGCGGGAGGCATGTTGGCTGAAGTCGAAGGTGAGTTCTACCCACTTATCGAGTACGGTTACGGTTTGCTTTACTTCGGCCTGGTTTTCCCAGGGCTGCGAAGAGGTGCCATCCTGCAGCTTCATCGATACTTGTTTCAGCAGGGTTTTTATAGCCCAGTCTTCACCTGCCGCCGATACAAAATCGTTGTAGCTTGGCATAAATACTTTTAATTTGAAGACGTTGCGCTGGCGCAGGTCCATTTTATAATCGAGGTCTATGAACAGGTTTGCGAAGGCAAATGGTTGCCCTTCCTGTTTTACATACATGGCAACTTTGGGCGAAGTGTTAATTGGTAGTGGCGCGGGGTTATCGTAGCTTTCCATTAAGGTGAGCGCGTCTTTTTTCCACTCCACATTGCCTGGCTCATCGAAGTTGTCATCCATATTTTCGATTTTATAAGGCTTCTCAATTACCTCAACAGGTGGCGTAAAGCCTTCCGGCACGAGTACGTAATTTCGAACGCCGCTACCGCCACAGCAGGTTTTCTGAATATGGAGTCGATTTTCGGTAAGCTCTATAACTTCATAAACGCCTTCTTTATCGTCCCAGGCAATGGTTTGGCTGTTGCTAAGTGAAAGCATGGTTTTGCCGTTTTCTTCGTAAAGGCTCCATACACTGGCAGGAGGAGTGGAAGGTTGTGGCACGCATTGGTTTTCGGCTCCATCCAGTATGCCCCACATGGCGCCTCCGCTCTGGTTCTCAAATCGGAAACCATCTAACCGAAACACATATTTATCGTCTTTCATGCAGTCGTTCTGGTCGGCCAGCGTCTGGTTCCACCACGAAGAAGGCGCATCTGCCGGGCCTCCAAAGTTCATTGGGCCTACCGGGTCGAACACCCAAGTTTTGCCTGCTGTATTACTGGCTCCTCCTGTCAGGGCATTATAATCGGGGCGGTCGAGCATGGCAAAATTGGTTTCGGCAATACGCACGGTTTGGGTGTTGGAGGCAAAGCCATCTTTTGTGAATACGGTGAGCTTAACGGTATATTCACCTTCTAGTGCATAGGAGCCGTTTACCTGGTTCCCTTCGGCGGTAGAGCCATTACCCAGATCCCAGATGGCTTTAAAAGCGCCTGGTGTCTCGTTGCGGAACTGGATGATGTTAGGATTGGTGCTGCTCGGGGTGGCTATTATTTTTACCATGTCGGAGCCTGGTGCAGGACCGAGTTCGTACTCAGACTCGTTGGGAGAGCAGGCTGCTACAAAACCGATAAGCCACGCAAAGGCCATGTAGGAGCAGATTCGGTGCACTGGTATTTTATAGTTCATAGGATTGATGCTGTTTAATAACCTTGGTTTTGTTTAAGCGTGCCTTTGGTAATGTCGATCTCCTGCTGCGGAATAGGCAGTACCTCGTGCTTGTTTGCCTGGAAGCCCAGTGGCCCTAATACAGCAGCGGCTCTGCCTGTTCGTATCAGGTCGAAGAAACGGTGGCCTTCGGTAGCAAGCTCTAGCTGGCGCTCCCGGTAAATGTTCTCGATGGAGGCAGGCACAGAGGGTAGTCCTACACGGCTCCTAACGGCATCGAGCAGGTCTTTGGCTCTGCCTGCATCGCCACCGCCACGTACCAGCGCTTCCGCCTCCAGCAAATAGGTGTCGGCGAGGCGTATCTCAATTTCGTTTATAGGCCAGTTCAGCTCCGGGTTACCGGCACCTGTATGGCGGTAATCTTTAAGCGGCGCATACTTCCGGATAAAGTAATTGGTGTTCTGGTAACGCTCGTTGTAGGTGGCACCAGCTGCCCGCATGGCATTGCCATCTATAATGGTGTGTTCAAATCGTGGGTCGCCTTGCATGGCGTTTACCAGGTCTAGTGAGATAGGTGCAAATCCCCAACCGGAGGCAAAAGTAGGTCCGTTGTAGCCATCAGGACCTACATACTGTGGCGCTACGTTACCTTCTCCACCGTTCACCCAAGTCCAATCGCCCCAGGAGGCCAGGTTAGAATGAGGTATTTCCAGAATAGACTCCAAATGGAATTTGTTTGCCGGATCGAAGATATCGCCGTAGTTCTGCAGCAGTTGGTAAGTCCCGGAGGTGTTGACCTCGTTGAACAAGCCTGCCGCTTCTGCCAGTCTCGCATTGTTGTTTTGGTACAAAATCACTTTGCCCAACATGGCGGTGGCAGCCCCTTTTGTTAGGCGGCCTTTCTCGGCGGTAGGCAGCGTAGAAGGTAAGGCAACCCGCGCTTCTGTCAGGTCCTTTTCGATCTGTGCATATACATCGGCAGGAGCAGATTGTGTCTGGCTATAGAGTTCGCTGGTCGGAATGGCTGTTGTAATGAGAGGTACATTGCCGAAAAAGCGCATCAGGTCAAAGTAAAAGTAGGCTCTCAGGGCTTTGGCTTCGGCTGCTACCCGCGTGCTGAAGGCAGGGTCAAGGCCAGTGGCTCCTTCGAGCTTCGATAGCAGCAGGTTGGCTCTGTAAACACCTGAAAAGTTTTTTTGCCACAGCCCAACCGAAGGAGTAATAAACGGATCGATGGTGAAGTTGTCCCAACGTACCCAGGTTGGCTGGTCGGAGGCATCGGAGCCACCGGCATGGGCTTCGTCTGAGGCTACGCTAAGTAGTGGCATTTTCATGGTGTAGCCACCGCTGGTGCCCCACTGCATTACATCGTATACGGCTATCAGGCCCTGGTACACCTGTTCTTCTGTTTTGTAAAAGTTATCTTCCAGTTCGGTGCCTCTTGGCTGCAGTTCCAGAAAGTCTTTGTCGCAGGCGCTGAAAAAAGCTAAACTGGTGGCAAGCAGCGAGGGGTAAAGAATATGTTTCAGTTTCATGTGTGTAGCAGTTTAGAGATTAAAAGCCAAGATTTACACCAACCATATAAGAGCGGGCCTGCGGATATATTCCCCGGTCTACGCCAAAACTGCCACCACCAATTTCTGGGTCGAAGCCGGTGTAGTTGGTGAAGGTGAAGAGGTTGTTGCCAGTTACATAGAAGCGTACTTTGTTCAGGCCGGCTTTGCTAATCAGGTCCTGTGGCAGCGAATAACCTAGTTGTAATATTTTGATCCTGAAGTAAGAGCCATCTTCTACATAAAAGTCGGAGCTGCGGCTAAAGTTCTGGTTCGGGTCGTTTATGGCCAGCCTGGGGAAGGTGTTAGAGGTGCCTTCTCCGGTCCAGCGGCCAAGGGCTTCGGTGGTCCAGTTAGCACCTTGCAGGTCGTAACGGCGAATGGCTTTAAACACATCGTTGCCTGCTATACCCTGTCCGAAAACCACCATGTCCAGTCCTTTCCATTTGGCAGAGAAGGTAAAGCCGTAGGTCCAGTCGGGGGTAGGGTTGCCGATCATGGTGCGGTCGTCGTTGTCGATTACACCATCGTTGTTGGTGTCTACTCTCCTGAAATCTCCGGGGCGGGCATTGGGCTGGAGCTGCTGTCCTTCACCGTTCACATAGGTGGCTACTTCTTCTGCATTCTGGAAAATACCATCGTTCTGGAAGCCATAAAAGAAGCCTACCGGACGGCCTACCTCGGTGCGGGTAAATACCTCACCCGATGGACCAAAAACCTGCCCGTTCAGAAATTCCTTGTCTTCGCCCAAAAAGGTCACTTCGTTTTTCAGGTAAGACGCATTCCCACTGATGTCGAACTTAAAGTCTCCAATTGTTTTGCCGTAGCTGAGCTCTACTTCGTAGCCTCTGTTCTCCATGTCGGCAATATTGCCTACCGGGCCATTGTTGCCTGCGTACCACGGAATGGCAATGTCGAGCAACATGCCTGTGGTTTTCTTGTTGTAAATGTCGAAGGTCAGGTAAAAATCGTGGAACAGAGTGGCCTCGAAACCAAAGTTGGCTTGTGAGGTTTCTTCCCAGCGCAGATCAGGGTTAGAAAGCGCGTTGGGGCTAACACCGTTTATGAGCCTGGCATCGGTGCCGTAGCCCAGGGTGTAGTAGCGGCCACCACTCACTGTAGGCAGGTATCGAAAGTCGCCAATCTGGTTGTTGCCGTTCACCCCCCACGATCCACGGATTTTCAGGAAGTTCACCGCGTTGTTCTCAGGGAAAAAGCTTTCGCGGGAGGCAACCCAACCTACCGAGACAGAAGGGAAAACACCGTATTTGTTGTTAGAGCCAAAGCGGGAAGAGCCGTCGCGGCGCACAATGCCGGTGAAGAGGTAACGTTCGTCGTAATTATAAATAACCCGGCCAAAAAGTGAGGCCAGCGTTTCCTGGTATTCGCTGCCGGAAAACAACTGGTTTTCGTTGGCTACCGGAAAGGCCAGGGAGGCCTCTTCTAAGTTTGTAGCCGGTATGCCCGATTTGGTACCGCCCTGTTGCTCGCCATAGTTGCGCTGTGCAGAGGTACCTGCCAGAACCGTTAAATTATGCAGCCCAAAGGAGCGGGTATAGGAGGCGGTGTTTTCGAGTAGCCAGAACATACCGCGGTTGGCATTGCGGGTATAGTCGTTGAGCGTATTATTAAAAGTGCCACTCAGGTAATACACTGGCGCAAAGCTCTGGTCGCCCCAAAAGGCCAGATCTACGCCCATGCTGGAGCGTAATTTTAGTCCTTCCAGAGGTTCAATCTCCGCAAACACGTTGCCTACTATTTTATCGGACCAGCCTTTGTTCTGTGCCACGGCCAGTGCTGCCACCGGGTTCAGAATTTCAGAAAATACATATTGCGAAATACCATAAGGACGGCCCATTGCATCGCGCACCACCGGCTGATCTGTAAAAGGAGGTGCATTCAGGCGGGAGGGATCTGTTTCGATAACCGGGGTAATAGGGTCCATGTTAATGGCGCGGTTAAGCGGAGATCCCCATTCGCTGTTTGGCTCTACCCCAATGGTGGAGGTGCGGGTGTAGCCCAGATTGTTGCCAAAGGTAATAGCCTTGGTTATTTTGTGTGAAGAATTCAGCCTCACCGTAAATCGCTCATATTTGGAGTTGTCGGGTGCTACAATACCCTCCTGATTCCAGTAGCCAAAGGAGGCATAGAAGGTCGATTTATCGCTGCCTCCCGATACGCTCAGTTCATGGTTTTGAATGGGAGAGTTGTTGCTGAAAACGGCATCCTGCCAATCGGTTCCCTGCCCTATAGCAGACGGGTTCTGAAAACGGATAGGGCCACCACCTGCTGCACTGGCTTCGTTGTAGAGCGTAGCATACTCACGGGCATTTAAAAGATCGAGTCTGCGCCAGGGAGCTTGGGTCCCCAAAAAGCCATTATAGTTCACCGCCATTTGCCCGCTCTTGCCTTTTTTAGTGGTTACTATAATTACTCCATTAGCAGCACGTGCACCGTAAATAGCAGCAGAGGCAGCATCTTTTAGAACTTCAATAGACTCTATGTCGGCCTGGCTCAGGTAATCGATGCCACCACCTATCTGCACACCATCTACTATATAAAGCGGATCGCTGTTGTTAATGGTAGTAGTACCACGCACCCTTACGGTAGAGGCTGCCCCCGGCTGACCTGAATTTTGAGTTATGGTAAGGCCAGACGTCCTGCCCTGCAGCGCCTGTTCCACCCTGGTGATGGGCATATTCTCAAGGTCGGATGAGCTTACACTGGAGATTGCTCCTGTTACAACGCTCTTCTTCTGCACACCATAGCCTACCACTACTACTTCTTCCAGCGAATTGGCATTCAGGCTTAAGACTATATTCACTGTGCCCTGGCCCGGTGCCACGCGCACTTCTTTGGTCTGGTAACCCAGGTAAGAAATGATAAGCGTACCTCCTTCATCGGGAATGGTGAGGGAGTAAGTTCCATCCAGGTCGGTCGTGGTACCGGTTGTGGTGCCTTTTAAACCTACACTGGCACCAATAAGAGGCTCGCCGGCCGGCCCTGTAATAGTTCCTGATACGGGTGCAGCAGGCAGGTTTGCGCTTATAGAGGGAGCCAAAGCCCAATTGGACCCTGCAAGGGCAATAGCTGGCAAACAGACGGCCGCCGAAATTGCACAATTGATTGCTAAGTAAAAGTATTTTTTCATATCATCTCTAAAAGTTAATAAGCTTGTTATGTAAGAGAAAGCTAAATGCTTGAGAAGGAGCTATAGTATCTGGATAAAAATTATAACTAATGTTAGTTAATATTCACCATATTAAAGAACATCTTTTGATTTATTTTAATTTGAGAAATAAGTTGTTTTTGGTTTTAAGACTAATGTGGAGGACAAGCTATAGAGAAATAATATAACTAACGATTATTAGTATACTGCTTTGCTACTTTACAACTACTTCAATACTACGTCAATTTACAAAAAAGCTGTTTTCAGTAAGATTAGGCGCTTTTGTTGCTGCTTGTTTTTTTGTCTTGAGAGACATTATTTGAAGCTGGACCAGAATTTATTTGCAAAATGACGTACCCTTTATTTTTTGATTAGACGGTACGTGCAGGGGCAACCTATAGCAGAGGAAGGAGGAGTGATTGTTCTTTATAGATTTAGTTGGTAGTCGAAATAGGTCTGGAGCGTTTTGAGAGAGAAGGATCAGAAGAGAGAGGTGTAAAAAGCAAACTACCCTTCCGGTAAGCCAAGTGTGGAGCTGCCGGAAGGGTAGTTATTAATTGTAAAAATTACAGGTAATAGGTTTAACCCCGTTGTACCAGAAATACAATGTAAGCGATGTAGACCAGCAGAAACAAAATACCATTCCAGCGGTCAATGGCATTTTTCTTTCCAATCGGAATGGCTACAATTAACAGAGTGCTGGCAAAGATCATCATCATTATATCTTCGTTGCTCACCACATCGAAGGGAAGAGGATTTATAACTGCGCTTATGCCTAATATCCAAAGCAGGTTAAAGATGTTGGAGCCAATAACGTTGCCTATGGCTATGTCTATGTTCCGGCGAAAGGCTGCCATGGCAGAGGTTACGAGCTCCGGTAGCGATGTACCAATAGCCACAACCGTAAGTCCTACTAAAGATTCGCTCATGCCAACTAGCCTGGCTATTTCTACGGCACCATCCACTACCCATTGCCCCCCAAAAAATAAACCTGCTACTCCCAATAAAATATACAAAATAGATTTTTGTATAGACATAACCGGTCCAGTGTCTTCATCTGGCTCGGGGTCGTTATTGGTTTTAGCTATATTGTAGATATAAGCCATAAACAGGACAAAGAAAAAGAGCAGCAGGGCACCATCTGAGCGGCTAATGTGCAAATACTTGTCACCCTGAAACAGCACAGCGTTAGCCAGGAAACCCACAAGCAGCGTGGCAATGAGCGAGAACGGGATTTCTGTAAGAACAGTATTCCTTTTAATCGGAAGCGGGCAAATTAGAGCTGTAATGCCTAAAATGAGCAGCAGGTTCGCAACATTGCTCCCGAAGATGTTCCCAATGGCCAGTTCCGATTTACCTTCCATACTGGCTATAATGTTAATAATCAGCTCAGGCAAGGATGTACCGAACGATACAATGGTGAGGCCCACCACCATATCAGAGATGTTGTAGCGCTTGGCTATGGAGGAGGAACCCGCAACAAGTATATCAGCTCCTTTTATTAAAAAGACAAAGCCTAAAATAAAAAGTATGTAAATAAGCATGCTGCAAGAGGATATGAGGTGGTTTTGAGAAGGAGGAGTAACGTAATCCTCCGGTCAAAATAAAGCTGTCCGGCGTAGGGTACACCAGACAGCTCGTTTTTAGCTGTATACAGCCGTAATTATTGCATGTTGTGGTAAACGGCCTGCACGTCGTCGTCTTCTTCTATTTTCTCAATCAGGTTTTCTATTTCTTCAGCCTGCTCGTCAGAAAGTTCGGTGCGGGTATTGGGGATGCGCTGCAGTTCAGCGGTTATCACGTTCAATCCTTTTTCTTCCAGGGCTTTCTGCATGGCACCAAAGTCGGTAAAGGCTGTTTCTATAATAATTTCGCCTTCGTGCTCGTAAATGTCGTCGGCACCAAAGTCGATGAGTTCCAGTTCCAGTTCTTCTATGTCTACGCCTTCTGTGGCAACTTTAAAAATACCTTTGCGGGTGAAAATAAAATCGAGCGAGCCTGTTTTGCCCAATGCGCCACCGGCACGTGAAAAGTACACGCGCATGTTCGCCACTGTTCTGTTTATGTTATCGGTAGCGGTTTCTACCAATATGGCAATGCCGTAGGGGCCATAGCCTTCGTATACTATTTCGTCGTAATCTTTTTCCTCTTTGGAGGAGGCACGCTTAATGGCAGCTTCTACCCGGTCTTTGGGCATGTTAACGCCTTTGGCGTTCTGAATAGCAGTGCGCAGGCGGGCATTCGATTCCGGGTTCGGACCACCTTCTTTTACTGCAATTACAATCTCTTTACCTAAGCGGGTAAAGGCTTTCGACATTTTATCCCAACGTTTAAACTTACGGGCTTTTCTAAATTCAAATGCGCGTCCCATCGTGTCTGGTTATAGTGTTGTTACAAAGTTAGGGAAATTGGCAATTAGTTCGTAGCGTTTGTGGCGTTTAGCTCAAAAGTTATGCGAGGTGTATTTGTAGATGGCAGTAAATTATTTGAATGAAAATGGTCTTCCGGAGGCTTTTTGAAAATAATTGACACTAGATGGTAGGTGCCAGATTTTCTCCAACTGCTACTCTGCCTTGGCCAGGCACTCGTAGGAGCTGTGCACGCTGCGAAGTCTTGCTGCTCTTTACTCAGACAACCATTTAACAATGAAATTCTGCTAATGAAAATGCCCTTCCGGAGGTGTTTTAGTAGTTTTGGAGCTAAGGGGAATCTTATTTGCGGCTAGTGATGTGAAAGTCTGTGATGCGGAGTTGCTGGTCACAGAAGCTGTATTCGTGGTCAATGTTGGAGCCTACAATAACTATGCGGCCTGCCTTATTCAGGGCAATGTGTTCCTGGTACCAGGCTATACCATCTGAGTCTAGGTTGGTGGTGGGCTCGTCGAGCAGCAGCAGGGGAGTATTGGCGTAGAGGGCAAGGCCCAGCTTAAGGCGTTGTTTCATGCCCGACGAAAAATCCTTCACAAACTTGTTGCGTGCCTTTTCCAGTCCCATGCGCTCCATAAGTTGCTTTTGGGAGATATCGTGCCGCAGGGACTTGAAGTTGGTGTGAAAGGAGAGCATTTCCTGGAGCGTGAACTCCTCTACAAGCTCCAAATAGGGGGCGGTAAGGGAGAGGTGCCGGAAGGCTTCTTCGGGCGCAACAGGTTTGTCAGACTGTGAGTAAGAAAGTTGACCTTCGCTGGGCAGGTTGTGCCCGGCAATAATGGTAAGAAGAGTGGACTTCCCGGAGCCATTGTGACCCAGTATGGCATAACTGGAGCCGGACTCAAACGTAAAAGTCAGGTTCCGGAAAATCCACTCGTAATTATAGCGTTTACCTAAGTTGCTTAGGTTAATTAGCATCTTTTGAAAAGTATCCTTTAATAATGCCACGCCCGGAGTTACGCACAAAATTTGTTATTTCGTCGCGCTCGTTGCTTGGCATCAGGTCGAGCTCTATTTTGTCGAGAGCCTGCGAGTTGTTGAGGCCACTTAGGAACAGGAAGCGATACACCTCCTGTATTTCGTTTATCTGTTCGCTTACAAAGCCTCTGCGGCGCAGGCCTACGGAGTTAATGCCGGCGTAAGATAAAGGTTCACGGGCAGCCTTCACATAAGGCGGCACATCCTTCAGCACCCGGCATCCTCCGGAAATAAAAGCATGCGCACCAATTTTTACGAACTGGTGTATAGCACTTATTGCGCTTACGATGGCATAGTCGTCAACTTCTACGTGACCGGCCATTTGCACTGCGTTGCCGATAATGCAGTTATTACCCACCATACAATCGTGGGCAATGTGGGCGTAGGCCATAATCAGGCAATTGCTGCCGATTACGGTCTTCATCTTGTCTATGGTGCCGCGGCTAACGGTTACGTATTCTCTGATAACGGTATTATCGCCGATAACGGCTGTTGTTACCTCACCGGCAAATTTCAGGTCCTGAGGTACTGAGGCTATAACAGCGCCAGGAAAAACCTTGCAGTTTTTGCCGATTCGTGCCCCTTCATTTATCGTCACGTTAGGCCCGATCCAGGTGCCTTCGCCAATCTCTACGTTTTTATGTATGGTTGAGAAAGGTTCTACGACAACATTCTGAGCTATTTTAGCCTCCGGGTGGATGTATGCTAGTGGCTGGTTCATGCGTCTTTTTTAACAATCATGGCCGACATCTCTGCTTCTATTACCAGTTGGCCATTCACAAAGGCCTGACCAGCCATTTTGGCAATACCGCGCTTAAGAGGAGCCAGCAGTTCACATTTAAAAATAATCGTATCTCCTGGCAATACTTTGCGCTTAAAGCGGCATTTGTCTATGGCCAGAAGGTAAGTCCAGTAATCATCTGGGTTATCCATGGCATTGAGCACCAGAATACCGCCTGTCTGTGCCATCGCCTCTATCTGGAGCACCCCTGGCATAACCGGGTTGTTCGGGAAGTGGCCCTGGAAAAAAGGCTCGTTCATGGTTACGTTCTTAATGCCCGCCACCATGGTATCGTCTAAATGGATGATTTTGTCGATTAGCAGGAATGGGTACCGGTGCGGCAGAGTGGCTGCAATCTGGTTAATATCCATTACCGGCGGCTTTTTTGGGTCGTAGGTCGGAATATTCTTGATGGCAGACTCCTGGATAAGGCGCTTTACTTTTTTTGCAAAAGCTACATTGGCCGCATGGCCGGGGCGTGCGGCCAGGATTTGACCTTTAATGGGGCGGCCGATCAGGGCCAGGTCGCCCATCAGGTCGAGCAGCTTGTGGCGGGCTGGTTCGTTTTTGAAGCGGAGTTCGGTATTGTTTAGTATTCCTTCTTCCTGCACCGATACTTTAGGCTTGTTGAGCAGTTCCGCTAGGTGCGCCAGTTCTTCGTCCTGCACCACACGGTCTACAATTACAATGGCATTGTTCAGGTTGCCGCCTTTGATCAGGTTCTGCTTAAAGAGTGCCTCTAGTTCATGCAAGAAACAAAAGGTTCTGCAGGAAGCTATTTCGTCATGAAACTGATTTATGTCGGTAATGGAGGCATGCTGACTACCTAGCACCGGAGAGTTATAATCAACCATTACGGTAAGACGATAATCATCGAGCGGAAGCGCGGCGATCTCCACGCCACGGTTATCATCTTTGTAACTGATGCCTTTGGATATTTCGAAGTAGTTGCGCAGGGCGTTCTGTTCCTGCATGCCCACCGAGTTCAGGGCATTTACAAATTCTATGGCAGAGCCATCCATGATCGGAGGCTCAGGGCCATCCAGCTCAATCAGCACATTGTCTATCTGCAGCCCCACAAGTGCTGCCAGGGTATGCTCCACAGTGTTTACGCGCGCGCCGTTCTGTTCTATGGTTGTGCCGCGAGAGAGGTCCACCACGTTGTCTACATCCACGTTTACAAGTGGCTGCCCAGGCAAATCGATGCGCTGAAACTTATAGCCATGATTGGCAGGGGCAGGCTTGAACGTCATGTTGGAGACGATGCCTGTATGCAATCCAATGCCCGTAACGGTTACAGGAGCCTTTATGGTGTGCTGTTTTTCGTTCATTAATGTAATACAGTGTTTTTTTATGGAGCTTGTATCACAAAGGGAGCAGAAAGACTGTCTTTTGCCATACAAGCTACCGGGCACCCTAAGGGGGCACGCAAACTTACTATATAATCGTGGCTCTTACTAGTTTTATTTTATATCCCTGATCTCGGTCTGGTTACGCACCAATTCTTTTAGTTGGTCGAGATCGCGCTGGAGCTCCGGCAGGTTCCGGAAGACCGCAATCGCTTTAAGGTTTTGCTTGTAGTCGAAGGCAGGGGAGCCCTGGATGATGGTGCCCGACTCTTTCACCGATTTAGAAACTCCTGATTGTGCCCCGATAGTTGTTTTATCGGCAATGTTAATGTGGCCAACCACACCTACCTGGCCAGCTATAACACAATGGTTCCCCACTTTAGAGGAGCCTGACACACCCGATTGAGCCGCAATAACGGTGTGGCGGCCAACTTCTACGTTGTGGGCAATTTGAACGAGGTTGTCTATTTTACTGCCTTCCCGGATAATGGTAGACCCCATGGTAGCGCAGTCGATGGTGGTGTTGGCGCCAACTGAGATGTTGTCTTCAAGCACTACATTGCCTATTTGTGGAACGGCAGTATAGCTTCCGTCGGGTTGTGGGGCAAAGCCAAAGCCATCGCTGCCAATAACCACACCGGCATGAAGGGTGCAGTTGGCACCAACCACCGTATTCGAATAAAGCTTGGCACCTGCAAAAAGAGTAGTGTTGTCGCCTATGGTTACGTTATCGCCAATGTACACCTGCGGAAAAATGCGCACATTATTGCCGATGGTGCAATTGTGGCCGATATAAGAAAAAGCACCGCGGTAGTGCCCTTCGCCAATGGTGCTGCCATTGCCTATAAAGCAAGGTTCTTCTATGCCCTTTTTAGAGGCCAGCAAGGCTGTCTGGTAATAGCTAAGAAGTTTCGAGAAGCTGGAGTAAGGGTCTGCCACCCGAATTAAGGCGGCGCTTACAGGTTTTTTAAGCTTTAGTTTCTCTGATACAATAACGGCGCTGGCACCTGTGGTATAGAGGTAGGGCTCATATTTTGCGTTCGACAGAAATGCGAGAGCACCTGTTTGGGCTTCCTCTATTTTTCCAAGAGAGCTAACTTTCGCCTGATCATCGCCTTCTATCTTTCCCTGCAGCAGGTCCGCTATCTGTTGAACAGTAAATTCCATGTTATAAAAGTATGGCAGAAATAATTCAGTTATTTTATCCGGGGCGTAAACTTAATAAAAATCTCGCGCGTGTGCCTAATAAGTGTCAGCATAAAATGAATTGCACTGAAATTGCAACGTAGGCAGGCCGCCGAATATTCTTTATTGCCCCTTCGGTAATGGTAGGTGCTAGATACTAATGTTTTCTTTGTACTCGTTTAAGACATCAATAAAGTTGCCAAATAGGAAAGAACCATATTGTAAAGTAAATACAGTATGATCTACCTGAAATGCTGCTAATGAAAAAGGCCTTCCAGAGCCCTTTTAAGCTTCTTTTGGGTTGTTCTGAATCAGGACTTCAGGCTGCATTCTTTCATTTTTAATCGAAAGTATGCTGGCTATTTTAACATTGCACAAGAGGTAACCACCGATAGCCCACCTCATTAATCAACCTCAAGCGAAAACATCACTTTTTTGCTCCGGAAGGCCTTTTTTATTAGAATAATTGCTGCCGCCTAATGCGCCACTTCCTTTGGGTAGCACACGTAGTATTTCTCCACTTTGTCACGGAGGGCTCTGATGTTGGGCAGGTCCGAAGCATCCGCTACATCTACCACATAGCCGGCTTTGGTAAGCACGTCTATCGATTGGCCTTCAGCCTGATAAGCGTTGTTGCTGATTTCGCCAGAGATCATCAGGTACTTTACATCTGCAGCGCTTATTTTATAATGCTCCTGCACCAGCTCACTAATGCCCAGCAAGAACTCTTCTTCAAAAGGCTTGTTGGCTATAATCACCTTAAAGAGCCTGCGGTTGAGAATGTTGGTAGACAAAAACGATAGAATAGGGTCGGGGTGTGAGGCCCAGAGCTTAATGCCGCTCCAAACATCGTGGTCGTCTAAGGAAATAAACCGTTCCAAAATAGTGTGGTCTGCCTCAAAGTTTTCAAGTGTGAGGTCTGTGGCCAGAAAATAGAGCAGGCAGGGGCTGCCAGGTAGCGCCACTCCCGACTGCACCAGTTCACGGGCACGCTGCACCGTTCGTAGTACCATGTTTTCGGCACTGATCACAGTTTTATGCAGGTACACCTGCCAGTACATCAGGCGGCGGCTCACCAGAAAGTTCTCGATGCTGTAAATGGCTTTTTCTTCTACCACCAGCTGGTCGTTGGCCACATCGAGCATTTTAATCAGCCGGTCGGCGCCTATTTTCCCTTCGTACACGCCGGTGTAAAAGCTGTCGCGGTTCAGGTAATCGAGCCTATCTACATCGAGCTGGCTCGATACCAGTTGGTGAAAGAACTTGCGGTGGTAGGTGCCTGTAAAAATCTGCATGGCCAGCTCCAGCCTTCCTCCAAAAGCTTTGTTGAGGAGCTGCATAATGTGCAGCGAGAGGTGCTCGTGGTGCACTTCCTTAAAAATAGCTGTTTCGAGGGCATGCGAAAACGGGCCGTGGCCAATGTCGTGCAGGAGAATGGCAATAAGAGAGGCCTCGTACTCGCGATCGTGGATTTCGTTATTCTTACTTCTGAGGGTGTCGAGCGCCATGCTCATCAGGTGCATGGCGCCCAGTGCATGATGGAACCGCGTATGCAAGGCCCCTGGATACACCATCTCCGTTAGGCCAAGCTGCTTAATGCGGCGCAGGCGCTGAAAGTAGGGGTGCTCCATGATATCGTACAGAAGGTCAGACGGTACGGAGATAAATCCGTAAACGGGGTCGTTGATGATTTTCTTTTTGTTCATCAAGAAGAAAAAATTATTTGCCTAAACCGTATCTGTGGCGTGGCAGTAAGAAGATTATTCAACTTTATGTTTTAAGTAAAGAGAGAAAATTTGCAACATCTGGCTGCACAACCTACAGCCCGAGGTATTCTCCGCATGAGCGCAATAAACAATTACTTAACAAGTACAGCGTTGTGAAGGTTTACGAGGCAGAAAATCATTGTCTAAACAATTTTATTTAATGCTTCTTACTTTTTCCTTCTATAACCACCACTTTAAGTTGCTGCATCTGGTGTAATATTGTAAATTTAATGTGCTAAAAAAGAAGGCTTTAGGTAGCTACTTGTTTTGTAGATGCCATTTTAAGACTGTTGCCTTTTTTGAAGCAGTACCTAAAAGGACGTTCTGCCAAAATTTAAGGGAACAGTATTTGATAAGATTAACCCAAAACCAACAATAAACTAACATAAAACTATGCAAAGATATAATATTTTGTGGGCAGATGATGAGATAGACCTGCTGAAGCCGCACATTCTTTTCCTGGAGGAGCGAGGCTATGACATAACGCCAGTCAACAGCGGAGCCGATGCCATCGAGAAATTTGAGGAAAGAAGCTTCGATGTGGTTTTTCTGGATGAGAACATGCCAGGCATCAGCGGCCTCGAAACACTTACTGAGTTAAAAGCCCTTCGCCCTGCCGTGCCTGTTATCATGATTACCAAAAGTGAGGAAGAGCACATTATGGAAGAGGCCATCGGCTCTAAAATATCTGATTACCTGATTAAGCCGCTTAACCCGAACCAGATACTGTTGTCGGTTAAAAAACTGCTCGACAACAAGCGGCTGGTTTCAGAACGTACCAACATGAGCTACCAGCGCGATTTCCGTACGCTGGGCATGGCCTTTGGTGAGCGGCTGAGTTCGCAGGAGTGGGCCGATATTTATAAAAAGCTGGTGTTCTGGGAGCTGGAGATAGACGAAACGGAAAACAAGAGCATGGCCGACGTTATAAACATGCAAAAAGACGAGGCTAACTCGAATTTCGCCAAGTTTATAATGGACAACTACGAAGATTGGATAAACAAGGAAGCCGACGATGCCCCGCTCATGTCGCACCAGGTCTTTAAAGAGCGTGTATTCCCGATGATGAAGGAATCGGATAAGCCGGTGTACTTCCTGCTGATAGACAACCTGCGCTATGACCAGTGGAAGGTGCTGGAGCCAATTATTTCGGAGATGTTTACCGTAGACACCGAAGAAATGTATTACTCTATTCTGCCTACTACCACAGCCTATGCCCGCAATGCCATTTTCTCGGGTATGCTGCCAAACGAGATTGCTAAAAAATACCCGAACCTGTGGGTAGGCGACGACGAGGAAGAAGGCAAGAATCTGAACGAACCGGAGTTTCTGGACATACAATGCCAGCAAAACCGCATTACCGACAAGCACAGCTACCACAAAATAACTAACCCAGCCGCCGGCAAAGACCTTATCGCCAAGTTCAACAACCTGGACAACAACAAGCTAAACGTGATCGTGTACAACTTTGTGGACATGCTCTCTCATGCCCGTACCGACAGCAACATGGTGCGCGAACTGGCCCCCGACGAATCAGCCTACCGCTCTATTACCCGCTCATGGTTCCTGCACTCGCCGCTATACGAAACACTACGGCTCATTTCGGAGCGCAAGGCCAGGCTGATCATTACCACCGACCATGGCACCATTCGGGTAAAGAGGCCTTTTAAGATAATCGGCGACCGTGCTACGAATACCAACCTGCGCTACAAGCATGGTAAAAACCTAGGTTATACCGATAAAGATGTGTTTACTGTGCCTAAGCCTGAACGATTTTTCTTGCCAAAAGCGAACGTTTCCACTACGTTTGTGTTTGCAATCGAAGACTACTTCTTTGCGTATCCTAATAATTATAACTATTACGTGAACTATTATAAAGATACTTTTCAGCATGGTGGTGTGTCGTTAGAAGAAGTTATAATTCCGTTGATAACGCTTACACCAAAAAATGCATAACACTGCACTTGAGAAAGCACGTATAAAGATGTCGTCGTTGGCTGATTTGCCAGCGGCGGCTTCTGTGCTTATAGAGCAAGCCAGACAGGAGCCTGTTGTGGTGTTTGAAGGGCCGATGGGAGCAGGCAAAACAACCCTGATAAAGGAATTTTGCCGCCAGATGGGCGTAACAGAAAACGTGAGCAGCCCAACCTTTGCTTTGGTTAACGAATACGAAACAGCAGAAGGCAGCCTGATTTACCATTTCGATTTTTATAGGATAAAAGAAGAGCGGGAGGCCCTGGAAATAGGGGCTCTTGAATATTTTGACTCTGGAAACATGTGCCTGATAGAATGGCCGTCGCTTATTCCTAATTTGTTGCCCGATACTTACCTGCATGTTTCGATGCAGCCCGCCGCCGAGGGTGAGGAGCGCATCATGGTTATTAATAAAGTATAAATATGACGGAGAGATTCGCCGTAAACATGGGCAGGTTAGCCTCTAGTGCTGCACTTTATCCAAAAGAGTCGATGCTGGCAGTGGAAGAGCGATACCGCAGCCTCTTTATTGGCCTCCCAAAAGAGTCGTCTTTTCAGGAGAACCGCATTGGTCTAACGCCAGATGCCGTAAAGCAGCTTACAGACCAGGGGCACCGCATATGGGTAGAGTCGGGGGCCGGAAGTCCTTCTAAATACTCAGACCACGAGTACTCAGAGGCAGGCGCAAAAGTGGTATATACCACCGAAGAAATCTACGAGGCAGAAATTATTTTGAAGATTGCACCGCCTACTTACGAAGAAATCGAATATCTGCGACCCAACCAGACACTTTTTTCAGCCCTGCAGTTTGGCAACCTTACCTCAGACTATGTGCAGGCCCTGCTCCGCAAAAAGATAAACGCCATCTCCTTCGAGCTCATCCGCGATAAGTCTGATGCCAAGCCTGTAGTGCGGGGCATGAGCGAAATTGCCGGTAGTACCGTTATGCTGATTGCCGCAGAGTACCTAAGCAGCAGCAACGAAGGCAAAGGCGTTATTTTGGGCGGTATTACAGGGGTGCCACCTTCTAAAGTAGTTATACTCGGAGCTGGCACCGTAGCGGAGCATGCTGCCAGAGCAGCCATAGGCCTGGGTGCCGAAGTTAAGGTATTCGACAACCACATCTACAAACTCCGCCGCCTAAAGCAAAATATCGGGGCACAGTTATTTACCTCAACGCTCGATAAGGCGGTGCTCTACAACGAGATTAAGCAGGCGGATGTGGTAATTGGCGCTTTGGTAGCTGATGAAGGCCGGATGCCTTGCATGGTAGAAGAAATGGTAATAGCACAAATGAGCCCCGGTTCCGTTATTATCGATGTGTGTATCGACCAGGGAGGCTGTTTCGAGACCTCGGAAGTAACATCGCATAGCCGCCCTATTTACCGCAAATACGATATTATTCATTATTGCGTGCCAAACATACCTTCGCGGGTGCCGCGCACTGCTACCAATGCCCTGAGCAACATATTTACGCCCATTTTTGCAGAAATTGCCAAGTACGGCGGCATAAACGAGGTGCTGTTTATGAATGAGCACTACCGTAGTGGTGTCTACATTTACAAAGGCAGCCTCACCAACGCCCACATTGCCAAAAAATTCGGCATGCGCTATAAAGAACTCGGCCTGATGATAGCTGTGCGCAACTAAACTTTAGAAAACAAACCGATGAACTTAAACCAAAGAACCCGCTCCGGCGGGTTCTTTGGTTTTGGGCAACAAATTATTCTAATGAAAACAACCTTCCGGAGCTAAAAAATCAGTTTTAGCCTAAGAGCTGTTCCGGGTTTTCCAGCAACAGGAGCACCTTCCAGGCTGATATTACCTGATTATCTTCCAACAGCTTTTTACCCAGGAGTTCCAACTGCTTCTGCAGTTCTTCTGGCTGGTCTTTGTATTTTTGAAGCGTGTAGGCTACAATTGGCTCTCGCTTGAAAGCTTCTGCCTCTGCTGCTGTGGGAGCAGAGGCTAAATTAGCCAGTCGGGCCAGGTTATTACCAGAAAGTAGGTGGCTGTTCCGAATAAATGTAGGAAGCTGATCGATTCCCATGCCTTTTTCGCGCGAAGGTTTGGGGAGTACAAAAATATTATCGCTGTTTGCCCTGCAATAATAGTCGCCACCCATTCGGGCCACTGCGTCTAGTTTATAAGGGTTTATGCGGCCATTCTCGTCCAGCACCTCTTCTTGCACATGTATCAGCAGCACTTCGCATAGCACCAGGTTGCCGGCGCCTCCTTCCGTACCTAATTTCAGAATATCATTTACGCGGCACTCTATGGCTACCGGTGCCTCTGCTACGCGTGGCGGTTTTACAAGTACCGAGGGCACTGGTGTTAATCCTGCTTTTATAAATTCGTTTACGCCGGTGTCGTATTCAGTACTTGCCAGCGACATTTGCTCTACCAGTTCAAAGTTTGCAATATGTATAACTACCTCTTTAGTGGCTGTAACATTGTCGAGGGTGTGTTTGCTGGAATTGTCGCGGATGCGGCTGAGCGGAGAAAAAATAAGAATAGGAGGGGTGGAGCTAAACAGGTTAAAGAAACTAAAAGGGCTCAGGTTAACGCTACCGGTAGCGTCGGTGGTACTGGCAAATGCTACCGGCCGAGGTGCCACTGCGCCCGAAAGCAGGGCATAAACCTCAGCTGAAGAAGTTTTCTGCAAGTTTATTGTTCTTATCATCAGTTTGCATTTTTAGCGCTCACTATATTGCTAACTGGCAACTGCCAATTATATAGCGGGCAGCACCTTTCCTCTTACTTCTCCAAAGCCGATCCGGATGCCACCTTTTTCGGCATATCCCCGCACTATAACTGAGTCGTTGTCGTGGAGGAAGCTGCGTTGCGACCCATCGGGTAGTGTTAGGGGAGTTTTGCCTTGCCTGGTGATCTCGAGTAGCGAACCAAAAGTGCCTGGCTCAGAACCGCTGATGGTGCCGGAGCCATAGAGGTCGCCGACCTGGAGGTTGCAGCCGTTGCTGGTCTGGTGTGCCAACTGCTGGCTCATGTTCCAGTACATGTTCCTAAAGTTTGTCTGGCAGATGGTAACTTCCGGACTCTCGGCAGGCTGTAGCAGCACTTCCAGCTGAATATCGTAATTGCGGTGGCCGGTAAATTCGAGGTAAGGCAAGGGCCTGGGAAGCTGTTCAGGGCCTTTCACTCTAAATGGCTCCAGCGCATCCAGCGTAACCACCCATGGCGAGATGGAGGTTGCAAAGCTTTTACTCAGAAAGGGGCCGAGCGGCACATACTCCCATTGCTGCACATCGCGCGCCGACCAGTCGTTCAGGAGCACCAACCCGAAAATATGCTCATCTGCTGCATCAGCAGGAACAGGATAGCCCAGTGGCGTGTCTTTTCCGGCAATAAAAGCCATTTCCAGTTCAAAGTCGAGCTGGTTCGTGGGTTGGAAAATAGGTGTTTGCTGCTCCGGCCCCATCGTTTGACCTGTTGGCCTGTAAACATCTGTGCCAGAAACTACAATAGAGGAGGCGCGGCCATGGTAACCGATGGGTATGTGCCGCCAGTTGGGGAGCAGGGGTTGCTCCGGATCACGGAACATTTGCCCCACGTTGGTAGCGTGCTCCAGGCTGGAGTAGAAATCGGTATAGTTGCCTACTTTTACGGGCAGCAGCATTTCCGCCTCCGTCATCCTGATCAGGCATTGGTGCATCAGGTCGCTGTTTCCGCTTATTTCATCGTTGTCGGTGCGGAGCAGTTCCGAAACCCGGTTCCTCACGGCGCGCCAGGTTGGCTGACCCAGAGCTATAAAATCATTGAGGTACGGACGGTGAAAAATAGTAGGATCGATGTCAATTAACTCAAACAAATTGTACTGGCCCAGCACACATAAGTCCAGTACATAGCTGCCAATGGCTACGCCCATGCGCGCATCTTTTTCGGCTGTCTGAAAAATACCAAAGGGCAGGTTCTGGATTGGGAAATCACTGTCAGGAGAAATCTGGATCCAGGAGTGCAGGGTTGGGTCGTTTGCTTTAATCATGGTGGGTGTATGGCTTTCTAAGGGTTCTGGTATGTATCGTGATTAGCGTTTCTGTTCTGTAGGACAACAGCCACAGTAGCCTGCCGCCAATGCATTACAAAAAGGAAGCTGGGTTTAATATCCGAAAAATCCGGCTAAATGAATAGCAGTAACAGGATATCCCGATAAATCAATGTTTACGTAGCTAACTGCTTTTTGGCAAGATATACTGGCAGTTCTTGCCCCAATGTCTGTTTACAGACCCAATTTTTTAGCCGGCTTGAAGCTCTGTTGTTTGTTGCTTACTGTGCTTTGCTTGGTAAGAAGGATGGGGGAGCTAAGGCGGCAAAATCAACAGCAACTCCCACTTAGGTTAGCTCTTCAATGGCAAAAGGCTGTGGCAGACTTAGAGGGTGGTCAGTCCCAGATCCAGTGCTGTAGCAGGAACAAAAAAAGCGGGTGCTGCTAGTTTTTCTAGCAGCACCCGCTTTGGTTTCAAAAGGGAAAAATTCTTATTACACTTGCGTCAGGTTAACAGCTTCTACGGCTCTGATCTCGGGAATGGCTTTTAGCACAGACTGCTCCACACCGGCCTTTAATGTCATCGTAGACATAGGACAGGAGCCACAGGCGCCCAGCAACTCTAACCTCAGTACCATATCGTCGGTTACTTCGACCACCTTCACATTGCCGCCGTCAGCCTCCAGATATGGCCTGATCTGATCAAGGGCACCTTCAATTCGAAGTAAAAAATCGTTGTCTACGTTTGTAACTGTCATTATATTAATTCTTAATTTCTACGATCTTCGTTTTGGCCAGTGTGGCGTTCCGTACAGATACCTGCTGGGCAACAGCCTGGGCTAGCTCTTTGAAAACACCGGAAGCCGGAGAATCGTTCTGTAAAACCACAGGAGTTCCTGCATCGCCGCTTTCGCGGATACTCTGAACTATCGGAACCTGCCCCAGTAATGGCACATTGTATTTTTCGGCCAGCATCTGCCCGCCACCTTCGCCAAATATGTAATATTTGTTCTCTGGTAGTTCGGCAGGTGTAAAATACGCCATATTCTCCACAATACCCAGAACCGGTACATTAATTTGTGGCTGCAGGAACATCTGCAGGCCTTTAGTGGCATCGGCTAAGGCTACCTTCTGAGGCGTGGTTACAATAACAGCACCTGTTACCGGCAGCACCTGTACCATAGTCAGGTGAATGTCGGAAGTGCCTGGAGGTAAGTCTAATAGTAGGTAATCCAGCTCTCCCCACTCCACATCCGAAATGAATTGTTTGAGGGCGGAGCTTGCCATTGGGCCTCTCCAGATCACGGCACTGTCGGGAGGGGTAAGAAAACCTATCGACATCATTTTTATGCCGAACTTCTCTACCGGCACAATGTAGTTTTTGCCGTGGTCGCCCTGCACCATGCCGGGGCGAACCTGCTCGGTGCCAAACATGGTGGGGATAGATGGTCCCGAAATATCGGCATCTATCAGACCTACTTTAGCACCCGACTGCGCCAGGGCAATGGCCAGATTAGTGGTAACCGTAGATTTACCTACACCACCTTTGCCCGAGGCAACTGCAATAATATTTTTTACTCCTTTCAGCACATCGCCGCTGCCGGTTCGCCCGGAGGTAACGCGCGAGGTCATGTTTACGGTTACGTTTGCCTCTTTATCAACCATGGTGTGAATGGCGGTAACGCAGGCATTGCGGATCAGGTCCTTCAGTGGGCAGGCAGGTGTGGTCAGAATAACAGTGAAACTTATGTTTTTGCCATCAACCTCTACCTGCTCGATCATGTTCAGGGTTACCAGATCTTTTCCCAGATCGGGTTCCTCTACATAACTGAGGGCTTTTAATATATCTTGTTTTGTAATAGCCATAATTTTTGAGCGACTTTCGAACTGTCAAGACAAAGATACAAACAAAATCTCTGAAAGCATGACCAGAGCGGCTTTAATGCCTTTTGGAGTAACAAGGGAGAGTAAATGAAAAAGTTTGCAATTTCTACTGGTGCTTGCAACCCTTTTTTCGGATTAAGAATCTAACTTATAAAGACTTCTACTTTATGCCATGAAAAATACTCCAGTACTCTTCCAGTTTAATATTTTCGCACTGCTGCTCTGCATCGCCATGGTTACTTCCTGCCTCGAGATGGAAGATCCGGAGTATAAAACATCTGAAGAAATTTTAGGTAAATGGGTGTTGGTAAGGGTAGAGGAGCCAATCAAAACCGTTTCGGCACCTACCGACAGCGTGCAGGTGTGGCTTGAGTTTGCCCGTTCAGGCGGTAGTCCGGTGCAGCAAACAGGGGGAGCCTTTAGTGTGAGGGGCGAGAACCTGGTAAACATCTATGCCGGCTCTGCCATATTTAACAGTACCGAAAAAGCCGGCAGCCTCACCATCGGCAGCCTGGGCACCACCAAGCGAGGTGGCCCTGCCCTGCATACTTCTTTCGACAGCTATTATCTTAAACTACTGGAAAAAGCTGCTTCTTTCTCTATTAAAGATAACACGCTGCTTATCTGGACCGAAAATGAGGAGATGCTACTTTTTGTAAGATAGAGCAGGAAATTTAAAACGTGCGTATAAGGAATTTCTGTACGTGTGAAATACCTTTTATGGCACTAGTTAATCCTGAGATAATCAAAGGCGACATTACCAAAATAGCCACAGACGCTATTGTGAATGCTGCTAACAGTAGCCTACTGGGCGGAGGTGGAGTTGATGGGGCTATTCATAGGGCAGGAGGGCCAGCCATTCTGGATGCTTGTAGAGAAATAAGAACTATTCAGGGAGAGTGCCCGCCAGGAGAGGCAGTGATTACAACCGGCGGTAAATTGCCGGCTCGCTATGTTATCCATGCTGTTGGGCCGGTGTGGCATGGTGGCCATAGGGGGGAGCCTGATCTGCTTGCCAGTTGCTACCAAAAGAGCCTGCGTGTTGCCGTTGCCAACCATCTCAAAAGTATTGCCTTCCCGAGCATCAGCACAGGTGTGTATAGTTACCCCAAAGATAAAGCAGCGAAAGTGGCAGTAGAAACGGTTAAGTTATTTCTGAAGCAAGAGGAACACGAACTGGAGCGGGTGCTGTTCATATGCTTCGACGACGAAAGCTACCGGATTTATAAAGAGCTCCTGGGTTAAGCGCCCTGAGGCTGCCTGGACTAAAATTGCCTCCGGAAGGGCTCTTTCATTAGCGGAATTCAGTTGCTGGTTGAATGATTGATCTGGAGAGAAGCAGGAATAGTCTTGCAGTGTCTCTCGGAGCTGCGAGTGTATGGCAAAGCGTGAGGCCGCAGCCTGAATCAAAAAATATCAATTAAAGTCCTGCATCAAAAATCTTTAAGAGCGTGTTTAAATTTTAATTAACTGATCTTCAGGTTAATCTGTTTAATATGACCTGACAATTATGCCATAGAACCCAACTTTGAGCGCTTTCAGGTGTTTTTTCATGGTCCTTGTCGAGCCTT
>NZ_JBLIQL010000018.1:0-113625 GCF_047525655.1 Pontibacter sp. 13R65 | reverse complement strand
CCCTTCCTTTTTTTACTCTATCTCTAGAATTGACGCAGGTGGTGAGTGAACACCGACCCGCGCGGATTTTAATTTCGTCTCTATCAGTCTCTCAAAGAACTTGCGGAAGAGCATCTCTCTTCCCTGGTGCCGCTACCCTTTAGCGGCTAAGCCTCAACGGCTTGTGTCACTTTTTTACTCTTTTTTCCTGCTCCCTTCCGGAGCGGGTTGCAAAGGTAAGAAGCTTTTTCCTTTCTGCAAGGCCTTAGGGAAAAATTTCTCAAACTTTTTTCTCCTTCCCTCCTGCCCTCTTTCCTCTCCTGCGGCCCCTGTTACAAGGCCCTTCTCAAGAAGCCTCCCTCTGGAAGCGGGTGCAAAGGTAAGAAGCTTTTCCTGATCTGCAAAACAAAAACAGAAAATATTTTCCCAAGCTTTTCCTTCCTTCTTTCCCTGCAGGCCAAGTCCTGGCCCCGAGGTCCGCCTCCTCTGAGGCGGGAGGCAAAGGTAAGCATCTTTTCCGTCCCCGCAAGCACCAAGGCAAAAGTTTTTTTTCGGCGTCTCTTTTAGCCTTGCGGCCTTTCCCGTCCCTGCCGGATGGGGATGCAAAAGTAGGAAAACTATATTGAATTAAAAGCGCCAAGCGCAACAATTCTGAGATACTCGCCTAACTCCCTTAGACACAGCAGGATTGTTTTTCGGTGCCCCCTCCTTGGCCTGGCCCCTTGGCCGCAGTCCCCGAACAAAGCCTCTGGAAGGGCTGTTTCATTAGTAGAATTGGTGAGCTAACCAGGGCCTGAAGGAAAGGTCTCTCCTCTTTCTGCCCTGCCGCTAGAGATAAACAGCAGGCACAGCTCCGTTTGTTCCCGTATTTAATGTTTTTTCCTGGCTACTAGTAATTTAGTAAATAGTTTAAGCTTTAATCTTAAATCGCTACTACAGACATTTGTTTACTGTCGTAAGGCTGCAGCACATTGTACCATTGCTTTTCCTGCAGGCGGTTGTTCAACCAGGTTTGCTCACTCTCCGGATTAAGGATAACAGGCATCCGGTCGTGGTAAGGCAAAACAGCAGTGTTGGCGCTGGTAGTTATAATAGAGAAGTAACGTGCCAGTTCTCCAGTTTCTTGGTTTAGGCTTTCGCGCCACAATCCGGCCAAGCCGAATGGTTCTTCATGCTTGAGTGTAAAACAATACTTCTGCTTTTGGGGCTTGACTTTCTTTAGACGGCGCGTTTCGGCTTTACTCCTGATCGGGTTCCCAAACAAATCAAGTGCTTCCTCCTGCTGAGTTTCAACATTAGCATCTTCATCTTCTGGCTCTATTTCTTTCCATTCAAAAAATCCGTCTACCGGTATAATGCATCTGTTCCGAGGTAAGAGCACTCGAAATCGCGGTATAAACAATAGGTTTTCCTGCCTTATATTAAAAGGGAGCGTTGGTTTGCCGTCTGGCTCCTTATCTGGAGAAGCCCATGTTGCCAGCACAGCTTTAGGGGTATCAGGTAAAATTACAGGTAACTCTTGAGAAGGACGCGCATCGAAGTTTGGCTCAAAGTTTAGGCCTTCCAGCAAGGAGGCAAATCGATGCTCTTTCGGGATTTTTTTATTATTAACGGAGTAGCGGCCACACATATGCTTGCTGTTGTTTTTACATAAAGCTAAATAAATACCCGGCCCTATTCAAGTAAAAAGTGTTGAGCAGAATAAAATATCGGATAAGTCTTACTACTGTAAGCACCGCTCCCAATAGATTATTATCTAGAACAAAGCCTAAGTCAAAAGTAATGGGAAACGCCTCCGGAAGGCCATTTTCATTAACATAATTTGCCCTATTTAAACTAGGAATCATATGAAGGTCAGAAGGTAGTTTGATGGTTTGGTGGCACCAGTACAGGGAAAGCTATTTTGTGGCAGTCGGCGAACTCAGGAACGAAAGAGAAACAAGAGCTTATTCTTTTGCCATACTTCAATAATCTGTTAAGGCTCCCTCTTAATGCCGCCAACTTAGTTTTTGAAAAATTTTGCTGAGGTGGTGGTAAGGCGCCTTCATTGCCAATGAGTCTAGTTCGTACCGTTAGGTACTTTATAGTTCCCTCCGCTCCGGTTGGGATGGCCGCTAAAAGGGCCTTATTTGAAGGCCCCCCCCTCTCCTTTTATTACACACAGCTTCCACTATCCCCACTTATCAAGCTGCTGCTAAAAATGCCTGTGCTTGCACCCTCTTTCCTTATTGTTAACGTATGTTAGTATATATTTCTCCTCACCCATATTTTCGTTGTTAAACTCTAGCTGTAGACTAGCATGAGAAAACAAATACTCACCTTGGTCGCCTTGTTGATAGGTAACATTTCGCCTGCGTTAGCACAGGCACCGTTACAACCGAGCCAAGTAAAATTCAGCCCAAAATCAGGTATTGGTGTTATAGCACCCGACAGCCTCTTTTCCCTTAACCTCCGTTTCAGAATCCAGAACAGGGCGATTTACTATTCTAACCCGCAGCCAGGATTTAGCCAGGCCGAATCAGATTTTGAACTCAGGGTACGACGGCTCCGGCTGCGGTTCGAAGGGTTTATGCTCTCGCCGAAGCTCACATATCTGGTGCAGCTCTCTTTTTCTAGAGGCGATATGGACTGGAGTGTACGCGATAATTCTGCCATAAACAGCAGTCCCAATGTAGTGCGCGACGCTGTTATTTATTACCGCCCAACACCCCAGTTGCAGCTCTTCTTCGGCCAGACCAAGTTACCAGGGAACCGGCAACGGGTTATATCTTCCGGAGATCAGCAGTTTGTGGACCGATCCATTGTGAATGTAGCTTTTAACATAGACCGTGACTTTGGATTTCAGGCACATTACACCAATCACGTAGGCCGTTTTTATTATATAATAAAGAGTGCCCTTACCTCCGGAGAAGGCAGAAATGTAATTATGACAAACGACGGATTAGCTTACACGGGCCGTCTGGAGCTATTGCCCCTTGGTAAGTTCACAAATGAGGGTGACTACTTTGAAGGCGACCTGGAGCGGGAAGAAAAGCCAAAGCTATCGTTAGCGGGCGGCCTGAGCCACAACAGGAAAGCCAGAAGATCAGGTGGCCAGATTGGGCGTGACCTGTACGAGGAGCGGAATATGCGCACCTATATTTTTGATGGATTACTAAAATACCAGGGGCTCGCTGTCTATGCGGAACACATGGCAAGGAGTGCCGATAATCCTTTTACACAAAATACAAGTGGGGACCTTCAACATATAGTAACCGGAAACGGACAAAACTACCAGGTGAGCTACATCTTTAAAAACAACCTGGAGGTGGCAAGCCGCTATGCCCGCGTATCACCGGCGGCAGCCATCAGAGAGGTAGAACAACAGGAAGAAACCTATACTGCAGGTGTAACCAAATACCTGCGTCGCCACCGCGTAAAACTACAAGGCAATATTTCTTATATCACGTTTACGCACCTACCTACTAATACCAATTCTGATACCTGGAGTGCCGCGCTACAATTTGAGCTTGGCATTTAAGGCAAATTGAAGTTTCAGGAATAGGTTAAGGTATATTCAATTGTACAGGAGCACTATAAGCTACCTTCATTGTGCTATCATTAGGTTCATCTTCCACAGGTGGTGTAACCAGGGGAACTGCTGCAGGTTGTTCCTCTGATAACCCATTTTCTGACTGCAGGTATGGACTTATAATAGAAGCCATGCCTCGCAGCACCTGCACAGGCAGAGAAGAGGTAAAATGAAAACCAGCTGCCTCGCGACCTGGCACAAAAGCTGTAAGGGAACCAAAATGATTATCACCCAAAAAAAACACAAAGGTAGCGGTACGGTTAATGGCACGTGATGCCACACGGTGTCCCCTGGTGCTGATCGTTACACTGCGGTTATCGCCAGTTCCGGTTTTGCCACCCAAAGGCATCACCTCACCGTTTGCTTTGGTAAAACCTCCCTGTAACCGGCGAGCAGAACCTTCGTCTACTACCTCTAGCAGCACCTCACGTACGGCAGCGGCTAGCTCCGGTACCATTACCTGCTCGCCCTTCTCAGCCTTCCAAACCAATGATGTTTCGTAAGGAGTATTACAGGCAAAATGCAAGTCTTCTATAGTAAGTGTGCGCTGCCGTATACCGTTGTTCATTATAATGCCCATCAACTCGGCCAAGGCATCGGGGCGGTCGCCGGAGGAACCTAAGGCAGTGGCTAAAGAAGGAACCAATTGATTAAAAGGGTACCCCAGCCGTTTCCAACGCAGGTGAATATCTTCAAAAGCATCGAGCTCCAGCATGGTGCGGATGCGGGAATCGCGGGCATGTTTAAAACGAGTACGGAACAGCCAGGCATACACCTCCTGGCGTTGGTTTTCGCTAGCAGCCACCACATTGTCCCATCGCGCTTCGGGCTGTTTGCGCAAGTAAGCAAGCAACCATAGCTCCAGCGGATGCACTTTTGCAATATATCCTTGGTCTGCCAGATTATAGGCGTCTGGCCCGTATTGGTGGTAAAGCTCTGAGATGCGCTTATCAGTCAGTTTTTCATTCGGGAAACGCGTCCTTAAAAATTTGCCAAAGCTAACAGAATCAGTTTCGGGGTACAGGTAGCGGTGCACAGCAGCAAACCGGACTGGGTATGGTCTCAGCTGGTTCAGTAGCATGTTAAAGCGTTCGTCTGCACTCTTATTTTGGTACTTGCGGTAAAACTCATACAAATAAACCCGGCCCTCGCGATCAGCAAAACGGGTAAGATACTCTCTGCGTCGAGGGTCCCTGTTGTTGCTGAGCAGTCCGACACTGTTGGGAGCCTGCTGGCTAATGGTGTAGCGCACGATATCGCGCATCATTCTCACAAAGGGTAAGTTGATAGATTTAACCAGTGACTCCCGCACCGTAGGATTACGGCCATTGTCTTCGTTGCGAAAGTTATGAAAGCGGTGCATACCACCACCGGTAAAAAAAGCTTCCCAGGCACCGGCTGAATACTTACGCTCTAGCGCCGCCTTCAGTATATTATCCAGACTCTTGTCCCTGGTAGTAGCCAGATAACTTAACACCCATCGCGAAAGGTTATCCTGCGATTCGCTCAGCGCTTTTTGCAACTCCTGAGTCGATTGATTGACATAGCGTTCGTGCAGCTCAGCAATTATTTCGAGGTAAGTAACGAGCACACGCAACTTAGCTGTAGAGCCAAGCTCCAGTTTACTGCCTTCGTTTATGTTAAACGGCTGATTGGTATTATCAGTCTGCACCCGCACCACGTTGCCCTGTGTTGTGCGCTCGAGTAAAGTAAAGCTGTAAACCACTTCTCTAGTATGGTCCGCTGCCAGCATGTTTTTACCAACGACTCCTACTGAGGCAGCAAACTCAGGATCGCTCAGGCGATTAAGGTAAGCCGTAATCTGCTCCTGCAGGTCATGCTGTAAGGTAGTGGTGGCGGTAAGGTCCAGCCGATCGAGGTCGTAAAGCGGTTTACCTAACAGGCCGGAGAGATAGGTTCTGGCCATCAGTACACCTTTTTTGGTTTCCTGGGGAACAACCACCGGACTCTTCTCAAAATCCCGGAAATGAACTTCCTGGGCAAGACCCGCATCACGTAGTTGTGTACTGATATACCCATTGTTAGCCAGCAAACGCAGGTAGCTACCAGTAAGCGCATTTAGCTCGGCTCGGCCTTGGGGGGCCAAGTAAAACGATGGCCTGCGTTGCGCAATCATAAGAGACAGCACCTGCCGGAGCGCCTGCCCCTGCTCCAGCAAGGTGTTGCCAGTAGGGTTCTGTAAACTCAACAAATAGTTTACTTTGTCGAATTCGGTACCAAACCATACCCAAAGCCCATCGCCAATTCCGTGTACCTCGCCATAGCCTGGTGCACCAGAGAGCGGTACAGAATTAACGTAAGATAGCGCTAATTCCTGCCGGGCAGGCAAGGTTCTGGCGCCATGCTGATACACTCTAACCGAGGCGGAAGCCATTTGGCGCAGTTTCTCGTTGGCGTTGGCAGTAAAACCAGCGGTAGAATGCCGGTACTTCTCCATTTGCGTGGCAAGGGTACTGCCTCCAATTGTTTTCTTCTCTATACCAAAGGCCTTGGATGCTTCATGCATAGAGGCTTTGGTAAACCTAACCCAATCAATAGAAGGGTTCATATATGGCTTCTGGTTGTTCAGCAGTTCCCTATCCTCTATAAATAGCAGAGAGTTTACAATTAAACTAGGTATGGACACGAAATCAGAATAAACGCGACGGGGGTAGGCAAACTGGTAAATAGTATCGCGGGAAGCATCTGTAATCATAAGCCCTGCCTGCGTTTTCTCGACGTATGGCACAAAAAGGCCACGATGAGCATAATCCATCAAGGCAGATGAAAAAGCAGCCTGGTAAGAAACTTGCATGCCCCGGTCTTGTGTGCGTTCCAGCATATCCGGCAGGTGTGCATAGCCGAGGCGCACATCGTATGGGCCTCCATCAGGATATACAACAGAAGCACTTGGTCCATGTCCTGTACTATAAGTTAGTTTGGAGGCATAACGCGACACCTGAAGAGCCTGAAATCTGGAGGTATGTATTTCATAGGCCACGAAAGCTACAATACAAAGAATAACAAAGAGCAGTGTGCCAAGTATCATCCACTTTAAGGTGGACCCATGCCTCTTCTCTTTCCTATCCTCTAGGGTGGGACTGTAGTAGTTGGTTAGCATAATTGTACTTATTAACGGTTAACAAGGAGGGAAACCTTGTTGTATTTTACGTGTAATGGGTAGGAAGGATAAGCCGCAGAAACAAAAACATACAGGTAATTATACGGGTATTGTGTTTCCAAAACATCACCCCGCCTCCCTCTACTTCACCCTACGCAAAAACAGCTTCAATAGCCTGATTCTCTTATATTTGGCAAGATAATTCAAATTAAAAAACGTTACAGTAACGTCCCTCAGGACTTGCTTTAACTACTTGAGAGCTAGAAAGCTACACCAGAAAATAAAATCAGGCATTATCGGTGAGATTATTATTTAGTTAAATTCTAAATTGATCTATTTTTAGAATTTTGGCAAAGGCAAGTTTATTTTATGGCATCTGTAGGGCGTGTTATGATACGTGTAAATTAGCAGGAAAAGATCTTAGGCATGCTAAAACCTTAAACCTGCACCTAGGCCTGCAACCAAAGCAATTACCATAAATTATTTTAATGAAAATCGCCTTCCGGAGGTAAAAATATGTTTTTGCATACAAGCCTGTAAGATTGTAGCTACTCCGCAAAAGCTCTTTGAATTTGCTGCAGCGTTACTCCCAGAACTTCTTGAGAGATGTTGTTCAAGGCATCTTTGTCGCCCGTAAAGTGATAAACGTTGTGCCGGTGTGTGAGTGTTTGGTTGGGTTTGAGAAAAGCAGCCGGAGATACACTCTCTATTTCATAAAACGGGCCCATCTGACTTCCATCTTTTAATGGACCATCGTTGTAGGCATTAACCGCATCTCCTTTAAGTGGGTCTTTTGTGGTGGTCCACTCCTGATTTAGGTACGTACTATTTTTGTCTACATCAAAGGTTGTAATGGTGAGAACCTGGTTAGTTGGATCGTAGCTGCCAGCTACAGGCTTTGCCCGCTCCGGCGACAAACCAAGTTTGCCCCTGGCTTTACCATCTGCCTTGAAAAATAATGTACCAGCATTATATGTTACCCGGTCCTCTGGAATTTCACCAAAATAATCTGTTGTGGCTACCTTGCCTGTTGCCTGCTCCTGATAAGGTATTACAATGACAGTGCCTGGCGAAGGATTAAACATGTCCAGTATCCAGATGCAGGGGGCACCGGTTTGCTTTGTCCACTCCTGCTCGCCTACATTGGTAAGAGCATTGTGGGTACTAAAGCCAACTGCTTTTACTTGCTCAGTCATGCCAATGCCTAGCTCCTGCTCTATGGCAGAAGTTCCTAGCATGGCTACCTCTCTATATATTCTCACTTTTAGTTGGGTGCCTACATAATTAACAAGCTCCGATTCTTTTTCCAGCGTTACCTTATCGCTACTTTTAGACAATACTACCCAACTCTCAGTATCAAAGGCCGGGGGTGTAGTCCAGTTATCGAAAACCATTTCTGTTTTAGGTTTAAAGAAAACAGAGTACCGACCTCCTTCCGGACCAAGCCACAGCCGGTTCTCGCCACCGTAGGCGTTCATGTGCGGATCTGGTGCCGCATCAAAGGCATCATAATTAATCCAGCCAAAACTCCTGCCAGCATGGCCATTGGCAGTAGAGGTAAATACTTTGCCTTGGTACTTTGCCGATACCAGTACCTGCCCCACCCCAGCGGCATCCTGCAGTAGAATAAGGCTGTCGTCTTTGCTTTTTAAAAAAGCAAGGTCGTAACCAAACGTGCCGGCTTCTGCCTGTGCAGTTGCTGCCTCCTGCTCTTCCTTATTTTCTTTATGCTGGCATGCATGTAAACCAAAAGCTAAAATCAATACGGCGATAATCTGTCGAAATTTTGCTTTGTAGATCATGTGGGTGCAAGGTTTTAGTTCTTAAATGTTCAGGTATGATTTTACAAGAACTTCAAGATAACAAATGTTTGGAAGCGTCACTCCTTCTCAACTGAAACTAATGCAAAAAGATTTTGATGCCAGCAGTAAGTAAAGTAGCCATATAAACAAGGGCTGAAGAAAAAAGTGCGGAAAACCTTCTAGGTTTTAGAAAGTTTAAAGGGTTTGGTAATCTGTTTTTTTATATGCCAATTGTACAGCAATCAAAGGTCATGCATCCTCTTCATTAGCCTTATATACAGCTGTAACTTTAGTGCTTTCAAAAAAAACACTGTTCAACACAGGATTACTTCAGATTTCAGCTATAGTTTCACTCAATTTGAAACCATTCATATGAAAATTTTAATAGTGGAAGACGAGCAGGCACTGCGGGAATCTATTGTAACTTATCTGCAGCAGGTGGGCTATGTGTGCGAATCTGCCGATGCCCTGGGAACGGGCATCCGGAAAGCAGCTGACTTCTCCTATGCCTGCCTGATTGTAGACCTAACCCTTCCTGGCGGCAATGGCCTGGAAATAGTGAAAACCCTGAAAGAGAACAACCCAGATACAGGTATCATAATAATTTCGGCCAAGAATGCGCTAGATGATAAACTGACAGGACTTGAGATGGGAGCCGACGATTACCTGACCAAACCATTCCACCTGGCGGAGCTGAATGCGCGCCTCAGGTCGGTGATCAGGCGCAGAAACTTTAGCGGCCATAATACCATAAAAGCAGGCAAGATAGAGGTTAACACCAACTCAGCCGAAGTAATAGTAAAGGACGAAAAGCTTTTGCTTACAAAAAAAGAATACTACCTGCTCCTTTACTTCCTGGCTAACCGAAATCGGGTGCTTACCAAAGATGCCATTGCAGAACATCTCTGGGGCGACCATATGGATGGTTTCGACTCGTTAGACTTTATTTACACCCACATCAAAAATCTCCGACGAAAACTACTCGACTCCTGCGGAGAAGATTATATTCAAACCGTGTATGGCCTGGGCTATAAATTTAGTACCTGATGCGAGTCTTAACTAAAACAAGTTTATACTATCTGCTGGTGTCGGTGGTAGTATTTTTGGTGGGCAGTGTGGTGTTTTACAAGCAGCTGCAGTTCGAGATCTACGACGAGGTAGATGACCAGCTATTTACTGACAAGGAAAACATCTTACAATATATACGGGAGCATAACCGTCTGCCAAACGTAACTTCAGGCATTTCGGAGGCCATACTCGTGCGGGAGGCGCCAAGCACCGATCTGATTTTGGAAGGTTTGAGCGACACACTTATCTACAGCACCTACGATGAGGAAAATATTCCCTTCAGGCGACTCACCTTTACAGCCTACCAGCATGGCAAACCCTATGAATACACCATCCTGAAATCACTCACCGATTTCCAAGACCTTTTTGAAAGCACCATTATTGCCATGGGGTGGATTTTTTTAATGCTGCTGCTAGGGCTGGTCTCGGTTAACTATAGCATAAACCGATTTACCTGGCGCCACTTTTACGATACCTTAAACAAAATAAAGCAGTACAGCCTTACCAGATATAGCCCTTTAAAACTTAAGCCCTCCAACACCACCGAGTTTCAGGAACTAAACGAGGTGCTGGTGGCTATGACGGATAAAATATACAACGATTACCTTAACCTGAAAGAGTTCACGGAAAATGCCTCCCACGAAATTCAGACACCACTGGCTGTCGTCAGCAATAAAATGGAGCTCTTTATGCAGTCAGATAACCTGACACCGCAGCAGGCGCGCATGTTGGAAGAAATGGCAAGCTCCATTAGCCGTTTGGCCCGACTGAATAAGTCGCTGATACTGCTTACACGTATCGAGAACCAGGAGTTTCAGGAACAGGAGCGGCTGCCACTACATGAATTGCTAGAAGAGCAACTGGAGCAACTACAGGAGATGATCGATTTAATGGGACTTCGCCTGGAGGCGCCTCCCGCACTGGATCCTGTATGGCTGATGATGAACCGCGGCCTTGCAGAAGTCATGCTTTCGAACCTGCTCCTCAACGCCATTCGCCACAACCACCCTGGCGGCACCATCTGCTTAGACCTTAATACCAGAGGCCTCACCATTCTGAATTCTGGTGAAGCAATCAATGGACCACCAGAGCACTTAATCACCAGGTTTATGAGCAGCAGTAATGTGTCGGGCTCTATGGGCATAGGTTTAGCATTAGTAAAAAGAATTTGCGACCTGCACCACCTTCGACTAAGTTATACCTATGCCGATCACAAGCACCAGTTGTCCATTCTTTTTCCAAGAAGTGAGTAAATCAAGTAGTGAGTAAATAAGGGCTGCTTCAGAATTCCTTCAGAATAGTCCTTTATTATTGTAGCTCTTACCAACAAAATAAAGGATGAAAAAACATATAATAGCAGCTGCAATGGTATGTGTAGGCGGTTTAACGTCATGCAATCTGTTGGAAAACGATGCCAGCGTGCCGGAGGCCGTAAAGCAGCAATTCTCTAAAATTTACCCGACCATAAAAACGGCAGAATGGGATCAGGAAGGTGACCTTTTTGAAGCAGAGTTTAAAATCAGCGGGCGTGAACGCACAGCCCTCTTCAGCGCCGATGGCACCTTAAACAGATTTAGTGAAGAAATAGAAGAACAGCACCTGCCACAGGCAATACTGGAGAAGCTACAGGCAAACTACAACAACCTTAACGTGTCGGAGGTCCTTAGAGTGCAGCAACAAAACAAAACCTATTATTTGGTGGAGCTAGACCGGAAGCAGGAAAAAGATATTCTTCTTCGCTTCGACAAAAATGGGCAGCTAATGGAGCAGGAACCGGTACTGCTAGAACAAACATCGTTGGTAAGTAATCCTGTTGCAGCAGCAGCCAAACCTAAACTTGTTAAGGAACTTGGCCAACCGGAGGCGCAATGGGAGCTGCCAGACCAGCTACGCGAAATATCAGGAATTGCACTCGTCCAGGAGAACCTGATGGCCTGTGTTCAGGATGAAGACGGTCTCATTTTTCTTTATGACCTGGAAAAGAAGAAGGTAGTAAATCAAATAGCTTTTGCAGGCCCCGGCGACTACGAAGGTATAGTATTAGTGGGCGACACGGCCTATGTGTTGCGCAGCGATGGCACTCTCTACGAAGTTCCAGCCTTCCAGACAGGCAAAGCAAAGGCTGTTACATATCCATCGCAGCTCCAGGCCAACCTCGATACAGAAGGGCTAGCCTATGACAAAGCTAACAAACGCCTGCTAATCGGTTATAAAGCAGAGGACTCATCGTTGAAAGAAGCAAAAGGTATTTATGCTTTCTCTCTCTCCACAAAAAAATTTGAGCCGACTCCAGTGCTTTCTATTCTATTGAAGCAAGCAGGGCTTGAGTCAAACAAACCTAAACAAGGTGCTTTGTCGGACTTACTGCAGGCATCCTCTCTGGAAATGAACCCAGCCACTGGTACTTTAGTTTTATTAGATTCCCCAAACAAGCAATTGTTGAGTATTTCAGAAGATGGGAAAGTACAGCAAGTTTATAAGCTGGACAAGCAGGTACTCCGACAGCCGGAAGGCCTGGCTTTTGGACAGCAGGGCGAAATGTTTATCGCCAGTGAAGGAAGCAAAAAGGTATCGGGCCTTTTGGTTAAATATCCAGCCAAACTGCCTTAACCGCTGAAGTTAATCAAGGTAATAAGCTAACAGCAGTTTTTTAATTCACCTAAAAATCTTTCAGCAGTGACAAAAAAACATGCTCTGTCGCAAAGAGAAGAGATATATTGAACAGATTCTCTTCTCTTTGCTCCTTCTTAATCAGGTAATAATTTCAGTATAAGTGGTTTATACCAAAAAAAGTCATTAAATTATCTGCTAAAAACTTCAGAATTTCTTCAGGTTCTGGTGCTAAAATAGAGTCTAATTTTTAACCCTATGCAGATGCCTCCTCAAAAGATTTATATTCTTAGAAACAGTACCGTACTGTTGCACCACAAGCTTTTGTTACAATATTTCCTCTTTGCTGCTCTTTCTTTAAATTCATTTTGTCATCTGGACTGTTTACATAGCACATTAGGTAAGAGAAACCATACATGTAAGCCATCGGTCTTCTGTTATAGTTTAATTTTGTGGCTGCTGCTCCTGCCAGCTTTGGTGCTGGCCCAAAAACAGGAAAAACCGGATAGCCTCCAGGAGGCTTCACTTCAATCGTATTACCTTCAACCTGATCAGCAGCCGTATTTAAAACCCATGGCTTTGGTAGTGGGTGGAACTGGTCTGTGGGCTTTAACTTATGCCATTTTTGATGAGCCGCTACAAGACCTCTCCCAAAATAACAGATCACTTGTTGCCGATTACACAGCAACGGTAGTGGAGCCGCTTGGCAGACAGAAATACATGGCTCCCCTGGCAGGTGCCGCTCTGGCAAGCGGCGTTTTATTAAAAGACAAGAAATTAACTAAATTCGGCACGATAGCCTTAGGCAGCCTCTTATCAAATGCCGTGATAACTGGAACGCTAAAGAACTCATTTAGCAGACATCGCCCCAGTTCGAGTACTGAAAACCATATGTTTGACGGAATGGTAACCAAATCGCACCACTCCTCTTTGCCTTCTTCGCATACCTCTACTGCCTTTGCTTTTGCCACCTCTCTGGCTACTGTGTATGGCCATAAAAAGTATGTGCCACCGGTTGCCTATGGTGTTGCCACTTTGGTTGGCCTCTCCAGGGTATACGACAATGCCCATTGGGCCACCGATGTGCTGGCAGGTGCGGCAGTAGGGTACTTGAGTGCTAAAGGGGTTAGCCTGCTGTACCAGTACACTGAAAAAAAGCTATCTCAAAGAAAACAGCGACTTTACCTCGTACCGATGATGAGCCCTTATGCCAATGGCCTCTGCACGGTGCTAACCTTTTAGCAATTCATCCAAACGTGAATCTTTTATTCTTACAGTGGAAGAAGAACTTGGGAACAGCATGAAAGTTTTTTACCAGTTACAAAATGTCATTTGCTGTGGAACGAGAAGGTTCAGCTTTAGTTTCTTTGGATCAAAACGCAGGAACAGAAACATTACACTGCGTTCTTACCCTCCACCTGATTTCTCTTTTCATTCTAATTATTCTAATAAAAATGGCCTTCCGGAGGCACTTTAAGTTATTTCTTTGTAAGGCCATTATTTAAACTGAAGCAGCGCTATTACCTTAAACCGACACCTTTTCTGCGCCGGAATGGCGGCTCCAGCTGAAACCAATACGATTCAGCAACGCCACCCGTTCCTCATCAAGCTTCGTCCGCTCCTGACGCATGCGGCTTACCCACTTCCCTAGTTTAGGGTCTTCCGGCCATTTAACCGGAACCCGCGTATGGCCGTGTTCCTTAGCAAAGGCAACCAGTCGGCGGTACATGCCTTCCCACTCTACTACCTGTCGCCGGCTCACTTTCCAATCGAATCCCAGCTGCCCCAGAAGTTCTTTCTTTTGCATACTTAGCTCTCCCTGCTGCAGCTTAATGCGGTACACCCAAGCCGCCAGCTGCGGGTCCCCCTCCCATTGATAAGGTACCCGAGTGTGCCCAAACTGCTTTTTAAAATCTGCCAGAGCCTCATACATTCGTAACCAATAGCCTTCCTGTACACTCCACGGAAATCGCAATTCGTTTAGCCTGTCTATGCGAGAGGCGGCCAGCTTGCCTTTGTAAAACTGCTTTCGCTGCCATACCGTCCAGCGCTGCAGCTGTGCATCGTCCTGCAGCGAAACCTGGCAGGTACCATGCTGCTGGTAGTATGCCCGTAGCTTTTCGAAGTTCTGTTCCCAAATAGCCTCATGCCGCTCCTGTAGAGTACGCTGCGTCTGACCAGCCCATACAAAGCCTAACTGGTCAAGCTTCTGCCGTTTGCGTGCCTCCAGCTTTCCCTTCGCCTCCAGTGCCCGTTGGGTAGCTACCCAGCAGCCCAGTTCCCGGTTCTCCCGGCAATTCACCGGCACAAAGCTATGGCCGTGCCGCTGCCTATAAGCACGCAACTGCCGGTATTTATCTTCCCAGTTTTTTTTCCTGGCCGATGAAGCTTCCCAGATAAAGTCTATCTTATTGAGCCGCTCTTCCCGCTCATCAGGTAATTGTCCTTTTTTCTTCAGCAAACGTTGTCGCTCAATCCAACTTACCAATTTTCGGTGTCGGCAAGGCACCCGGCAATGACCTTGCGCTTGGCGGAAGGCCAGCAACTGACCAAAAAAGCCTTCCCACTGCTCCTGATACACATCGTGTCCGTTCCAGGTGAAGTTGAGTTGAGAAAGTTTCCGTGCCCGGTCTTCCCGTAGTTTATTATTGGCGTGCAGCCTTCGCTGAATGGTTACCCACAGCGCTAGCTGCTTGTCATGAGGCCATTTTTGAGGTACACGGCAGTGGCCGAAAAGTTCTTTAAAGTCCTGGAGGCGGTGCCACATCTGTTCCCACCGGTGGTCGCGGCTGATGGTCATTTCCCAGTCGACCCCCAGTTGGTCTAGCCGCTGCAACTGGCTGGCCGAGAGATAGGTTTTGGCAATTACCTGCCGGATGAGCCAGTCCTTTAACTCTTCGTAAGCTGCATCGGCAGGCAGATAGGTGTGCCCATGTTGTTGTGCAAAATTGGCTAATTGTCTGAAGCGCGCCTCCCAGGAATGTTGCACCTCCTCCAGGTCGGGAGGCAGTGTGGCCAGTTTCTCCTGGAGCTCCTTGGGCAGCATGTGCCGGATGCGGGCCTGTATGCGAAGCCACTGCGCCAGGTTCTCGTCTTGGGCAGCAGCCAGTGCACCACCTGTTACCACCTGTTGATAATGACGATACCATTTTTCCAGAAATCTGCTGTCGAACAGTTCTTTAGCCAATTTTGCCATAATTCAATTATTAATTCTGTTATCTCCCCGCAAAAAGCTCGCCTGTTTTACCAGCCTTATCTGTTTTGTGGTGCTTCAGCTAACAGTTTGGGATTCCTATACCATAATCACTTCCTATAAAAGAAGTGTAGTGGCTTTTGGTTCCCTCCTGATAACCATCTTGTTTAAAAGATCTGCATGAGATTAAATTAAACACTTCTTAGGTGTTACAACGCTGAACAATGGAAAGAAAGTATTTAATTACATGAATAATATATAGGAAAATAAAATATTTATTGAGCCTTCTTAAAAATTTCTGTCACTGTAGCAGAAGCGCTAACCTCTTTTTATTTAAAAAGATTTTAATTAACTACTTTAAAAATAATTTTGCTAATCCCTCTAACCTCGGCCTGCTGTATTACAACCAGAGTTTTAAATAAGGCCAACTACTTTAGTAGCCTTACCTGGTAAATTTCTCCCGTTGAAGAGCCTGGGTGTGCCGCAAATTTTACAGTAAGAAGACCATGTTTGGCTGCCTTTTTTATAGCGGAAGAAATGGCATAGTCTACCTCATAAAATCCCTCTCCAATCGTACCATTCAAATTTACTGTCTGGAGTAATTTCTCGTTTACAAATATATCAAAGCTGCGTCCTTTGTCTTTTCCTGAGTAGGTGATGCGGAGTTTTTGTGCTTCGCCACCCGGATCTTTTAAATCGTAGCTAAACCAGCCGCTGGCACGCCGGAAGTGGCGATCTTGTTTTACGCCAGATTCTGTTTTATCTCCCCGGTAGTTGTGGTCAGACTCCGGCTGCTGCTCCCCTGGCGCTACCTGATCTATGGTTATTTTTTCCAGGGCAAAACGTTTCTCCTCTTCCTCCCGCAACCGTTGGTTCCGAGCTTGTAGTTGATCCGGTGTAGAAACGGGCCAGTACAGCATATAACGGGCATCGTGCACCTGAAAGAATGGCACCAGTTCCACATGCTTGTATTTATCTGGAAATATAAGGCTGCTTGCTGTAAAAGTGAGGGGCTTGCCTGTAACAGGCTGCAGCCCTGCCACCACATTGCCGGTAGCCGAGACCAACACAGGTGCTTCGTCTATAGCATAAGAGGGTCCGTTTGCAATATGCCCCATTCGGCTGCCATCGGCCCATAATCCTGTCAGATCAGTTTTTTCTGTAACAGCAGCCAATACAATAGGGCCGTGCACAAACGATACCCAAGGCGAGTTATCTGGCAGGTACTTAGCTTTCGTTTCCATAGGTAGTGAAACAGAAACCACATCCCCTGATTTCCACTTCCGGTCTACGATCATATAAGCCGCAGTTCCTGCATTTACTTTCACGGGCTTGTTGTTCACTAACACCTTAAACTCTCCTGCTTTGACCCAAGCCGGTCGTCTGATGTGTAGCGCAAACTGCTGCGCTTTTTTCAGGTTTAACGTGAGTTGGGATTTTTCTTCGAAAGGGAATCGGGTACTTTGTGTAAGAGATAACCCACGCTCCTCCCAGTTGAGGGTGGATGGGATGAACAGATTTACAAAAATATCTTTGTTGTTATGCGCATAAATAAGCTCCCCGTACTTACTGTGGTTTTCTAAACCGGAACCAACGCAGCACCAGAAGCCCTGGTCGGGTTGCGAGTACACCCGGTAGTGCCTGGGGCGCATAGGCGTAAAATAAACAAATCCGCCCTTTTCGGGGTGCTGTGAGGACAGTATGTGGTTGTACAAAGCTCGCTCGTAATAGTCGATGTACTCAGTTGAAGCGCTTGTTAAATACAGTTGCTTCGATAGCTTTAGCATATTATAGGTATTGCAAGTCTCCGGCCCTTCCTTCGACTCCAGCATAGAAGAAAAATCGTTGGCAGGGTGAAAATGCTCCCGCACGCTGTTACCCCCGATGGAGACGGTTCTGTTGCCTACTACTTCTTTCCAAAAAAAAGCGGGTGCATCGCTCCATTGTGGCTCTCCGCCAACCTCCGCTACTCGCTGGTACCCTATTACTTTCGGTATCTGTGTGTTGGCGTGCAAACCGGTAAGTTTATCTTCATGCGCAATCAGCGGCTTCAGGATGGCTGCATGTGAAAATCGCTGGGCCAGTTGCAGATACTTTTTATCGCCGGTTATTTCGGCCACATCTGCAAAAACTTCGTTCATGCCGCCGTGCTCGCTCCACAGCATGTCCTGCATCTGCTCATCCGTCAGATTTGCCGTAAGGTTAAGGCTCCAGTCTGAGAGCCGAATCAGCATTTCTTTGGCTTTTGCGTTTCCGGCGAACAAATAAGCATCGCGCAGACCTGCATAAATCTTGTGGATATTGTACCAGGGCACCCATTTTTTGTTCAGGGAAAAACTTTCTGCCTGAATGTTTCCTTTTGCTATTTCCTGCCACATTGCTTTTCCGCCGGGCACACCTCCTAAATAGCCGTTCCCGTTCTTCTGCTGGCAGGCCTCTAGCTGGTCAACCATGTACTGGAGCCTTCTCAACAACTCTTTATCGCCCGTAGAAGCGTACATCAGCGACAAAGCGGTGAGGTAGTGCCCACCTATGTGTCCGTCGAGGCCTGTGTTTTCCCAGTTGCCGTAGCTCTCGGCTTTAGGCGGAATTCCGGCTTCACGCAAATACGGAGCAAGTAGCCTGTCGGGCTCCAGAGCCAAAATGTAACTCTGGTCGGTTTGTTGCGCCTGTTTAAATGGGCTGTCCAGGAGTTGCACGGCAGCCAGCGGAAAGCTCTGTAGCTTCGCCTGCTGACTTAAACCAACAACCGGAATAATCATTGTAATGAAGTAGGTAACAAAGCGAAATCTCATAATATCAGGAAATGAAAAGGTGGTCATTTAAGGGGAATCAGGTGAAGATAAATTAGGAAGCTAACTGGAGCTGAAATTAGATTATTCTAATAAAATAGGCCTTCCGGATGCAAAACAAGATTCTAAAGGCCAAGGTCTGACCGGCAGGCCTCTGGCTGAATTTAGGGTATGGTGTGTAATTTTATTTTAATAGTGAGAATATTTTAAGGAGCTGCTCACTTTAGGCTGCCAGATATACTATAAAGCAACTTTATTCTTTTCCAAAACCTATAAAGAGGTATTTATGGGAAGTGGTCTTTCATAGAATTTGTACTACTGCTTTTGCTCCATATAAGCGATTTGAATGTAGACCAGCTTGAGCTGCCAAAGAAGATTGAAAAGAAAGAATAGAGGTGATGCAGCAGCAGGTAAGCCTGTATAAACGAAGTTTTGAAGAAAAAAAGCCTTTAGGTCATTGCATTCAAAATGCCTCCTGAAGGCCTTTTTCATTCAAATAATTCATCTGCTGCACCACCTCCCCTTGCCTAATAACCAGGGTTTTGAGATAGGTTCGGATTACGCTCTAACTGCACTCTGGGAATAGGAAGCAACTTTCTGTAGTCACCGTTCGGCACATGCGATAACCATGATTTAGTAGTAAATACACCAAATCGAATCATATCCTGGCGACGACGGCCTTCGGCGGCAAACTCCCAACCAAGCTCATCTAAAAACCTGCCATACTGCACATTGGCTCCTCCCTCAGTGGTACTTCGCTGGTGATTGCGCAAGCCGTAGTCGTAGGTGCTGCCTTGCTGCAACTGGGCCCCTGTTACGGTTGCTTTGGTTGGGTTGGCTGCAAAACTCCTTTGCCGTACCTGCGTCACTAGTTCTGCGGCGGCATCTGCCTGCCCGGATCTCAGCAAGCTCTCGGCCTTCATCATGAGCACATCAGCGTACCGAATCATCGGAAAATCGTTGCTCAGACCAACTAAAGCTCCCTGTGCAAATTCATACTTGCCGATGCGGAAACCATGCCCTTCTTCGGAAAGATCTACACCAGGGAGTTCGTTAATATAAATTAATGGCCGGCCGGCATAGGCGCCCATGGTACCATTAAGTATGGCACCGGTTGAGGTAAACTGCTGCCCCTGAATCCAGGTAGATTTTAGCCGCTGGTCATCCGGATCGAAGGTATCTACAAACTGCGGCACAGCACAAATACCGCCCCAGGGAGATCCCTGGAAATTGTAGGTCGCCTGATTAGCTGGCTGCAGCGTCTCCATATGAAGCGTCCAGGCATTTTCCCAGTCCGGCGTGTACTTTTCGTCAAACGGAATGGCAAACACGATCTCTTTAGAGCCTTCGTTATTTGTTCTGAAGACATTCGCCTGTACAGGCTCCAGCATAAACCCGGCGCCGGAATTGATAATTGCATTAGCATGTTCTATGCATTTGTCCCAGGCAGGTGTACCTGTATACACTTCTGCATTCAAATACAATTTTGCCAGCAGCCCATGAGCGGCCCACTGGTTAAACTTGCCATAAGTCGACAAATCATTCTGATCGCTCAGCAAAGGCAGGTTATCAGTAATTTCCTTTACAATAAAGTTGAAGACTTCCTGGCGGCTGCTTTGCTCAGGCAAAAAGCCATCAGGCACATCGAAACGGGTAATAATAGGTACATTCCCGAAAAAGTCGCAAAGGGCATAATAATAAGAAGCCCGCAATACCTTCAGCTCTGCTAAAGTTGTTTCTATGGCTTTGGCATCTGTAATAGGAAGGCTTCCAGATTCGATCTGGAAAATAATGCGGTTACAGGCTGTTATGCCAGCGTAAGCCCGATTCCATATTTCGCTCGAGTTGGCATCGTCTGCTGTCCAGCGGTGCTCGTGCACCCTCCGGTACATGCCACCATCAACCCACCCATTAGGCCTCGCCGGTATCACCAACTCATCGCTCGATATCTCGTTGGTCCTGTAAATGGAGTTGTTGCTGCGCCCGATCATGAGCGGCCGCCAACTAACATAGGCAGCTCCAACAAGTGCCCCTAAGTCATCACCTTGCGGGTCGAATTGGCTGGTAATTATTTGGCTGTAGTTTTCATCTTCCAGTTCGGTGCAGGAAGAGAAGGCCATGGTAGCAATCAGAAAACTGCTGAGAATTGATTTATATCGTTTCATAACCGTGATCACTTTAAGAATTAAAAACTGACGTTAACACCCAGCGTGAAGGTGCGTGTGGTGGGGTATTTCTCATGGCTGTCGTTTCCGGGGGCAAGACCCAGCCTGTTTACTTCAGGGTCTATACCTTTATAGCCGGTAATGATAAACGAGTTGAGCGAAGAAGCATGAATACGGGCGCTCCGTACGAACTTGGAGTTGATGTTGAAGTTATAGCCAAGCGTTATATTATCAACTTTCCAGAAATCACCATCCTCAATGTAATAACTATTGAATTCCTGCGCCACGGTTGGGTCTAGCAGCACTTTACCAAAAACAGGTTCGGTGGCCGATCTCAGGCTGTTAAAATAAGGAGCAGAACGGTTCTCATAATACATGCGCTGGAAGTTGAGCACCTGGTAATCGAAGGCACCGCGCATGGTCACACCTAAATCCAGGTTTTTGTACCTGAAGTTATTATTCCAACCACCGTAGTATTTTGGCAAACCGTTGCCGAGCACCTTTTTATCTTCGAAGGCATGGTTAAAATCGCTATACGCCACAGGCTCTCCGTTTCGTCCTTCATAAATCCACTTGCCATCTTCTGAAACATCAATCACTTTAAAACCATAGAAGTCGCCGATGTTCTGTCCTATTTTAACAATGTGAGTGAAGGTTTGGATAGGAACTCCTGAGAAGCCTTCGGTAAAGTAGTCGCTTGTTGTCTGGTAGATGTCGTTTGAGAGGCTTTTGAGTTTATTAGAATTAGTAGAAAAGATAAAGCTGGAAACCCACTCAAAATCTTTTGTTTGCACTGGCACCACATTCAGCAACACCTCCAGGCCTCGGTTCTCCATTGTTCCAACGTTTGCTCTTGTGGAAGGAAACAGGTTGGGCGGGCTGGGCACCTGGTAATCATACAGTAAATCGCGAATTTGGCGATTGTACACATCAATGTTACCACTGATGCGCCCTTTCATTATGCTAAAGTCCAGGCCGAGATTGCTCTCATGCTTCTCTTCCCACCTCAAATTAGGGTTTGGGTTTTGGGTTGGTCCTAGAGATTGAATCCAACGGCCATTGGAGTATACAAAGTTGCCATACCCGAGCAAAGCTACGCCCAAAAAGCCCGTAGAAGGCTGCGATCCTGTAACACCGTACCCAACTCTGAGTTTTAACTCGTCGAACAAATTTTGGTCTGCCATAAAGCCTTCGTTGCTGATCCTCCAGCCCAAGGAAACGGCCGGAAAAGTGCCCCATGGCTTTTCTGCCCCATACAATTGACTTGCCGCTTCGTGGCGTAGGTTCGCCATGAGCAGGTACTTATCTTTATAGTTGTAGGTTACTCTGCCGAAGAAGCCAATCAGGTTGGTGGTAGCCTTATTGCTGTACATGGTGGCAAGCCCTCTTTGTAAGGCATTGCCAAGCCCTATGTTGTAGTAGCTGAAAAGGTCAGATGGGAAGTCGTAGTTGCGCATCCAGGAATCAAAGAAGTCATTATCCTGGTAGCTGTAACCTCCTAGTAAGGTAACGGTGTGGTCGTTAAAACTTCTTGTGTACTGCCCTGTAAGTTCCATTAGTCTGTCAATAGACTCCTGCGAGCCGGTGGCAGCGTAACCATTCAGGTTGTCGCGGGTATTGGAAATATGTTGCTTTGTTTCAGAATACCCTGCCTGATGGTGGTATTTGGAATAAGACATGAGGGCAGACAGTCGGAGTCCTTCGAGCGGAGTATATGCAATAGTAGCATTTACCCGTGTGTTCGCATTCCTGTTAAGGCCGTTTGTTTCGTAAATACGGGCGAGCGGGTTTTCGTAGTTTAGTATTCCGGTGTTTTCGTTCCAGGTTCCATCCACGTTCTGGGTAGGTGCAGTAGGGTTCCGCTGAATGGCCTGCCGGTAGGTGTAGCCAGAGAAACTGCCGCCATCTACTGTTTGGGTAAACCAGTTGTTCTGGTTCAGGAGCCCAATGTTAACTTGCAGTTTGTCGTCTAACATGCTATGATTAACATCGGCCCTGCCTGTAAAAGTAGAGTTGTCGGAGCGGGCAAAAATACCTTGCAACCCTCTGTAGTTCAGCGACACCAGGTAATTCGTTTTATCTGTTCCTCCCCTAAAGGTAAGGTTATGGATGTGGCTGACAGGCGTACGGGTAATTTCATCGAGCCAGTCTGTGGAATGCCCCTGGTCAGATGCCGGATCCCGAAGCCCGGCTGCAATCTGCTGGCGGTAGTCATCCGCCGTAAGTATGTCCAGTTTCCTGGCAATGGTTTGGGTGCTAACGGAGGCGCTATAATCTATGGTATTAATATTTCCTTTGGCTCTTTTGGTGGTGATCAAGATTACCCCGTTTGTACCTCTTACACCATAAATGGCCGCGGCAGACCCGTCTTTTAGCACATCAATAGATTCAATATCTTCTGGTGCCACGGTGCGCAGATTGCCGGGAATTCCATCGATCAGTACCAGCGGGTCGGCGTTGGCACCAAACAAGGTGCTGTTGCCTCTTAGCAGGATTTGCGTGTTTGCGGTAGGGTCACCACTGGGAGCAGACACGGTCATACCGGCTACTTTACCTTGAATGAGTTGGCCAGCGTCTAGTACTGGCGCTTTAACAAAATCCTCCGCCCCCACGGATGCTACAGCACTGGTTACATCTTCGCGGCGTTGCGTGCCATAGCCAATTACAACTACCTCGCCAAGTGCTTTTGCATCGCTCTGTAAAGTCACGTTTACAACCGAGCGGTTCCCGATTGAGATCTCCTGGGTCGTATATCCTACATAAGAAAACACCAGAATGGCATCGTTCTGAGTATTGGGTGCCTGAAGAGAATATCGGCCATCTATATCTGTTGGAGCTGCAATGGTAGTTCCTTTTAATAACACCGTAACCCCAGGAAGACCTCCTCCTTTTTCATCGGTTACCTGCCCTGTAATGGTAACATCGTTCTGCGCTATAACAGAATTAGCATTGCGACTGGTTACAGCTGCCTCGGGCGCAGTGCTTTTGCCTCTTTTTGCAGCAGGAGTGATAAGGTAAGAGCCGTCTTTCGATTTCTTATAATCTAAATCTGACTGCTTTAGTACAGCGTCCAGATTCTGCTCAAGTGTCTTATACAGGTTTATGCTGTTATCGGGCACTGCCTGGTCCCTTACCACCTGGTCCGAAAACAAAATATCCGCTTTGTAGTGTTCTCTTAACTGATGGAGAGCATCTTTAACTTTAACGGTTATCGTCTTGGATATGGTCCCAGCATTTGTCTGGGATGGTTTTTTTAAGGCAAGCCCCTGTGCTTGGCCTGACTGCCAGGTTGCAGACAGGAAAACCATCAGCAAACCATATGAACCTACTTTGTAAAACTTCTTTTTCATTTTGGTGAGAGGTAAAAATGGTGGATATTTTTTTCAATTTAGATCAAACTACATGACCTAAGGCTAACAAGCAGGCAAGAGGCGTTCCTATCGTTACAAAAATTATAACTAAACCCTTATACATTTAACCTGATTCAACAATTTAACTAACGGTAGTAAACATGTTCAATCGCTTTCGTTAGAAAGCACCCTCAGCACTATTCCAACATGCTTACTACTCACCCTGCGAATGAACAGGCATGATATAATAATGAGCTAACTTTGTAGAAACTGCTGAAGCAGTGGCCTTGCTAAAGGTTTTGCTTATCGATCAAAATTACCTGGTTATCTTGCCTGATGTAGCTGATGTTCAATATGACAGATAATGAATACAGCAGCTCGTTCGCAGTTTCGGCCTTTACAGAACCTGAAACAGTTCGTCCTGCTAAAGCACTCCCCTGCAACTCAACCGCTAAGCCATAATTCTCTCGGAGCAAATCCTGGATCTCCGCCACGGTGGTTTGGTCGAACATAAACTGCCCATGCTGCCACGCCGAGTAGTTTGCGGGATACTTTACCTGTTTTACCTGTAGTTTCTTTTGCTCTTTGGGAGCCGTAAGCACATCACCAGGAGCCATGACGAATGATGCACCGGCTTCCTCCGGCTCCTCTCCATACTGCACCTTTACCTTGCCTTCCTGTAGCACCACTTTTGTTTCTGCCTCTCGGGCAGCAAGATTGAAGGATGTTCCGAGCACCTCTACCTGAAGGCCGGCAGCTGTGGAAATCACAAACTTTTTGTTATCAGGCGTATGAACAATTGAAAAATAGGCTTCACCTTCCAAGTGTACTTTCCGGCTATTCTGGCCGAAACCAAATCGCGGAANCTCTACCTGAAGGCCGGCAGCTGTGGAAATCACAAACTTTTTGTTATCAGGCGTATGAACAATTGAAAAATAGGCTTCACCTTCCAAGTGTACTTTCCGGCTATTCTGGCCGAAACCAAATCGCGGAACCTGTAGCATAGAGCTGGTATTTAGCACTACCTTACTGCCGTCTTCCAATGTTATAGTGCTTACTTCGCTTAAAGTAGTTGTGTAGTTTTTGTAGAACCAAAGGTCTTTAAACAACCACGCTCCGGAGATCAATACAAAAACAACAGAGGCTGCTACAAACCAATTGCGCCAATTAACCTGCTGTTCTCCAGGCCTGTTCTCAAAAGTATCGGCTGGCACGGGTTCTTGCATGCCAAGCGCAATCTTACGATTAAAAGCATCTATGCCTGCTTCTGTATCGGCCTCATACTGTGGATGCTTCAGCTCCCACTCGTGCAGACAAGAATAGAATAATTCTTCATTATCTGGTGTCTCTTCAACCCATTTCTCTATCAGTTGTTCCTGCAAAACAGTAGCATGACCAGCGAAATAGGCAAATAGAAGCTCCTTGGTTATGGGTGGTTGAAATGACATTTAACAGCGTTATAATTACTAGACAACTAAGTCGTAAAAAACCCTTACTTCTAAATGAAATTTTCTATTATTTTTTTTGAAAGGTTTCAAGTACCTAGTTGGGGTGAGGCGATTTAGTAAGGATTCTTAAGTAAAGGTATTAGGAAAAGAATTCCGTCCACTTGTTAGATGGCAGGTTGTATAAACAACGAATTACAGAAGTACCACTTGTTTGTAGTTGAATGTGCAGATGCTGGCAAGAAAACAGGAATTAGGGGCGTTAGCAGAAACTATATAATAGTAATACAAAGTAAATCCAGTTTCTAGCTATCGCTTTCTTTATAATCTTACTTGCTTTGCTTAGTTGCGCTTCTACTGTTTTGAGAGAGAGCTTGAGCTCCGTGGCTATTTCTGCATATTTTTTATCTTCGAACCGGTGCATGAGGTAAATTTTTCTGCATTTGGGAGGAAGCGAGTTGATGGCTGCTTCTACCTCTTGGCGTAGCTCGTCGTACTGCAGGACTGAATCTGGTTGCTCACTAAGGTCTGCCCGACCTTCTTCATAAGTTTGATCTAGCTCCAGCGATTTGCTTGCCTCCAGCCTAAGGTAGTTATATGCCTTGTTGCGAACACTTTTGTACAAGAAGGTCCTATAAGAGGTAGTAATGTTTTGGAAGGTGCCTTGGAGGTAAAATTGGCAGAAAACATCTGAAACTAAATCCTCTGCTATAGATTTAGAATATACAAAACGTGTTGCATGGCTGCAGAGCGACTTGTAGTAGTGCCGATAAAGTAATTCGCAACCAAGCTTTGGATCAGACTGGAAAGTTTGCCTCACCAATATTTCATTATCTGGAACAGTGGTAGTGTCCACGGCCAATTTAGTTGTCCTATCAGGAGAATCAGCTACAAAACGAATCGCTTCTTCTCTATCTGCAGCTACCAATTTGCTACTCGTCTGCATGCTTCCTTCATAAAATATTTTCTCCCAGGTGCTCATAAACTTGTGAAGGCAAACTTCGAATGATAATAAATTAGCAATACGAGCGACAAGAGCTTGATTTCTAAACCCTCAGCTTGAGCAATTAAGGTTAGAAAACAACACCTGCATTAATAAATGTTAAACTAACGCTTGTTATCAAATGTAAAAACATTTCACACAAAATCAAACATTTAACCAAATATCTTCTTCTTTCCTACCCTCAGCGTCATAAATTAGATTAATTTATACTTATGCCCTACTTAGCTGTAATCTTGTTCTGGAATTAAAGAGGCAATATCTGTATTGGCGAAGAGTGTAGTAAGGAAGCAAAGAATTGCTTTGATCGCTATCGTGTTAAAAATATATCTACCATTAGTAGCGCCCGGTATGTATTTCCTTGTCTGTTCCTTTTATCCTGCTCCGGTCTGGGGAATCCATTTTATTCGATTACAACATGCTGCGGTTATCATCAGAAAAATATTGATTCTTAATATCAAACTTCTCTAAATAAATCGAGATATAAACCATACTTTCAGAGGCTGAGAACAGCATCCTTCGGAACAAATTCTTCTAATGAAATTGGCCTTCCAGAGGTATTTAATGTAAAATAACATCGGGGCCGCGAGCAATTGGCAATAGAAATGTTTTTGAAAAGCATTGGCCTTCCGGAGCTAAAAATTCTATCTTTTTGCTCTGGAAGGCCATTTTCATTAACATAATTAGGATCAGGGTTGCTTGCAAACTTCCTGATGGTGAAAAGTAAAACAGAAGATGCAATAAGAGCTACCTACTACAGCTTCAGGTCTCCTTTTCTGCTTTACCTAAAAAGTAGTACACTTTAACACTTTATATCTAAAAGGTCAAACTAACAGTTGCTTGCAGCTGAATAAAACCATGAAAATAATTTATCAACTAACAGAATTTCTTAAATTGAGGAGGTCTAAGAGTTTAGTAGATCCAGCAAGCAGGCAAATGTAAGGCAAGCGTCTTGCAAATACCTTTTGTGCAGTTAGAACGTCTGTTAAACTACTGCTGATCATAGTAAAACCAACAGCTTTACCCCTAAACCGCCATGGACGAAATACAGAAAGAAGATATCAAACAAGAAGTATTTGACCTCTACGACGATTATGCACACAACCGCTTGAACAGGCGGGACTTTGTGCAAAAACTTTCTGTGTATGCCGTGGGTGGTGTCACGGTGGCGTCGCTCATGAGTTTTCTGATGCCAGCCTACAAGGGTACTATGCAAGTTCAACCAGATGATGCTCGCATAAAATCTGAATACATTACCTATTCTTCGGAAAAAGGTGGTGGTACCATAAAGGGGCTGCTTGCCAGGCCTGTTGCCAGCAAAGAGAAGTTGGGCGGTATTGTAGTAGTGCATGAGAACCGTGGCCTAAATCCTTATATTGAAGATGTTGCCAGAAGAGCCGCCCTTGCCGGATTTATTTCTATCGCTCCTGATGCCTTGACTCCTTTGGGTGGGTACCCGGGCAACGACGATGACGGGCGGGCCATGCAGAGCAAACGCGACAGAAATGAGATGTTGGAGGATTTTATTGCAGCTTACCACTACCTTAAAAATCATAAAGATTGCAACGGTAAAGTGGGCGTGGTAGGGTTTTGCTTTGGCGGATGGATTTCAAATATGATGGCTGTGCGCCTTCCGGATTTGGCGGCAGCTGTACCCTTTTATGGAGGACAACCGGCAGCGGAAGATGTTCCGAACATCAAAGCGCCCCTCCTGCTTCACTTCGCCGAACTCGATACGCGTGTAAACGAAGGCTGGCCGGCTTATGAGGCTGCTCTAAAACAAAACAACAAAAAATACACTGCCCATATGTACGAAAAGGTCAATCATGGCTTTCATAACGATACAACGCCACGTTTCGACAAAGCAGCAGCAGAACTAGCCTGGAACCGTACCACTGACTTTTTTAAGGAAAAGCTGAAGTAACCCAATTGCAATTGCTCTACTGCTTTAGGGCAAGACTATGGTGGATGTAGTAAGTTTAAACCAGAAGTAAGCCTTAAGCAGTAGAGATAATCTGCCACCATTTTACCGGTGTAACCTGCGCGCTCTTAAATAAGCCAGCAGTTCAGCAGGCCGGTCGGTTTGAATAATATTGAACCCTTTTTCCAGCAACCACCCCCAGCTCTCGTCTGCTTTTCCTCCTTCCACTGCTAAGTCGTCGTGGTGGCTGGCATTAAGGCTGGGCCACAGGGAATTTACCCACACACGGGCACCTGTTCTTTTAATTTGATCTATGTCTCTTAAAACGGCAGAGGTATCTGTTTTAAATACTAGCTCAAAAGCAGCTGGCTTGAGCTCAAGCTGGTAACTCTTTATAATTTGCAGGGCATGCGGGTTATCTAGTCCAACTACTGGCATAAACGGCACTTTCTGTAAAATCTCTCCGTTTTCCTGAGAAACTTTATCATAAGAGTGCCCACTTTTAAGGATGGTTTGCTGCACAGTACCTGTGGCTTCCAACACGGCATAGGCCTCTTTAAAATGGTCGTAGCCTTTGTCTAGGTTTACCATCACGCGGCCTTTCATTAACAGCATGGCCTCCTCAAGTGTAGGTATCCGGTGGCTGGTGGCCACGCCATGCCCTCCTTTCAGGTAAAGTTGCTTCAGTTCGTGTAGGGTATGATGGTCCACTCTTCCTGTACCGGTTGTGGTGCGGTCCAGTGTTTTATCGTGCAGGAGCACCAGTTGTCCGTCTTTTGTTTTTTGGATGTCAATTTCGAGAATGTCTACTCCCATATCCATGGCATTGCGAATGGCCTGCAAGGAATTTTCGGGGGCATTGCGCCAGTCTCCCCGATGCGCCACCACCAACACCTGATTTCCGGCAGGCTGATAAAACTCCTGCAGTATCACTTCCAGGCTATTCCCTGTAAACTTGTGGCGACTACTGTTGTTTGAGGTACTACAACCAAAAAGCAGCAGCAAGAGCGACAGTAGTAGAGATATTCTGAAATTGGTTATGTACAGTTTTGCTGATTTTTGCATATTACCTCAGGCAGGTCAGGGTCTCTGTCATTTACTGGTTCCAGGTTTGACAAAAACAATCCATCTAATAAGGTTCTTGACTTTAGCTAACTATCTTTTCCTCAAGGAAGGGGCCGGCATGTTTGCTTGTATGGCTTCGGCCACTTCAATTGGCAAATCAGATTCGAGAATATCCGCTCCATTCTCAAATATGCTTTGATACGCTTTAGCACGCTCCTGCAAAGTAGGCAGTTTATCGTATTTGGGTGCGGCCGATATCATGCACATGACTCCTCGTTCATGTAGCAAGTCGAAAAGTTCTTTATTTTCAGGTTTGTTTTCGGAACCAATGTAGGCGATCATATGCGACCAGGGTATGCCCGCTGCTTCGTATTCGTGCAAGGCTTCCTTTGTTTTTACAAAAGCCGAAAACATGATTTCTTTGTTCTTGTCATAATAAAATTTAGCCTGCGCTGCATTATGCACTGTAACCATTACATGCGCCTCTGCCTTATGTTTCCGGATAATGGCTGCGGTCATTTCCAGCGGCACATCTTTTTTATCTAAGTTGATAATGGTTTTGCCTCTGCTCCAGAGAATGGTTTCTTCCAGGGTAGGGATCTGGTACTCGGTTAAGTTTCCGTCTACATCTTTCAGCTTCAGCTTCTTGATTTCTGCCAGGGTATACTCCGATAACTTGCCTGAACCATTGGTGGTTCTATCTAAAGTGGCATCATGCATCAGCACGATTACGCTGTCTTTGGTAAGGCGTGGGTCCAATTCAAAAAATGCAGCTGTATGCCGCAGGGTGTGCTCCATGGCAGCAATACTGTTTTCAGGAAAGCCAGTGACGATGCCGCCCCGGTGCCCGCTGATGATGGGTGACTTGTCCTGAGAATACTTAAAAAATGCCCTTACATCTTTTGGCTTTTTTACCTTTATCGTATGCAGAGTTTCCTGTGCAGACGTCTCGAATGAAAATAGTAATCCTAAAAGTAAAAGAAGTAGGTGCTGACCTGCTGAACAATGCATGTTGGAAATAAATTAATTATTTGCTCCAAAAAAGTAAAATACGGCTATGGCAAAGCTATTGGTATAAAAAGCAAAAAATGCCTCCTGAAGGGCCTTTTCATTAGAATAATTTCATTTCCGATGAACTGCCGTAGTGTAAAAAGCTGTAGTTACACAAAGAAAACTACACGCCTTACTTCTGTTCAACCCTGGCCAAAACCGGCAAGTGGTCAGAAGGGTAAATATTGTCTTTTGTTTCATTTAAAACGCTATACTCCAACACCCTAAACAAATTATTTACAAAAATATAATCTATGCGCCGGTTGAGCGGTTTGTTTATGTCCATGGCATTGTAAGTGCCAATAGGGCCTGAAGGATACTTTTCGCTAACTTCCCGGCTATCGAACATAAAGTTATTTAAAACACGTATTGGCGCTGTTTCAGGAGTCGCATTCATGTCGCCAGCTAATATAACAGGCTTGCCCTCCGCTATCTCAGCAATTTTAGCTTTTAGAAGTTCCGCAGATTTAAGGCGCGCCTCACTCCCAATGTGGTCGAGGTGCGTATTGAAAACATAAAACTCTTTGTTTGTATTTGCATCTTTAAACTTAGCCCAGTTACAGATGCGAAGTACCCTGGCGTCCCAACTTCTGGAGGGCACATCAGGCGTTTCCGACATCCAGAAACGTCCCCATTTTTGAAGAGTGAACCGGTTCTTGTTATAATAAATGGCTACAAACTCACCACTTCCGGTTGCGTTGCCGGTATTTCTGGAAACACCTGTCTTATAAAAGCCTGTTGCCCGGCTTATATCATCGCCTTGGTTCAGGTAATCTTCCTGCGCACATAAAATGTCGATATTATTCTCTTTGATTTGCTGCATCACACGGTCTTTACGCTCTGCCCAAGAATATCCTTTCGGCCTCACAGGGTCATCCTGTAAGACATTATAGCTCATCACATTTATATAAGGCACTTTCGCCCTGCCCTGCTCTTCGACAGTTGGAGCAGGATCATCTGAATTAGTTTTACAAGCTCCCAACAGAGCCAGCATAATAAAAAGCCAAGGGAACATATGAAGTCGGTTCATGAAACAATTTTACTATTGCAGGTGGTTTTTATATTAAATGCGGATAATAACTTGTAGAGCAACAAAAAGAAACGCCAGCCTCATAAGAAAAGGTTAATGCCTTTTTGGCTTACTGGTGCTTTCGCAAAGCTTCGCTTATTTGAATTCGAATTTCACCCAAACCGGAAAATGATCGGAAGGAAAAGCATGCTGATGACGCACATCCGACACTTCGTATTCCAGCACCCGCATGTGCTTGCTTACAAAAACATAGTCGTAACGGTAGTTGGCAGACATAACTCTGTTTGGGTTCATGCCATTGTAGGTGCCGATAGGTCCTTGCGGCTGTTTCTGGGAAATGCTCCGGCTATCTTGCAGTATCGATTCAAACACTTTTATAGCTGGAGTAGTAGGTGTCGTATTCATATCGCCTGCTAGGATTACTGGTTTATCTCCTGCTATTGCCTGTATCTTTTCTTTAATCAGTTCTGCAGATTTCAGGCTTCCATTCAGGTTTATATGCGTGTTGAACACATAGAACTCCTGACCTGAATTATTATCTAAAAGCAAAACCCAATTACAAATTCTGATCGGGGTACCATCCCAACTTGGTGATGGTTTATCAGGTGTTTCAGACATCCAGAACCGGCCCCAACCCTTTTGTGTAAAACGGTGCTTGTTGTAATAAATGGCGACAAACTCACCTCTTCCAGTTGTGCTCCCATCAAAGCGTGCTACTCCTGTTTTATAGAAGCCCAATGCACGGGAAATGTCTTCTCCCTGGTTCAGATAATCTTCCTGTGCACATAAAAGATCTGTTTTATAAGATCGTATAAGAGACAGCACACTTTCTTTCCGCTCCGTCCACGACTGACCTGCTGGTCTTCCAAAGTCGTCCTGTAAAATATTGTAACTCATTACCTGAATAGGCGCATTTGCAGCAACCGTTCCATCTCCAGGTGAAGGAGAAGGAACAATATCTTCCGATGAATTACAGGCATAAGCGGAGACAATGCAAAAAAACAGGAGCAAATACTGCTGAATCAGTTTCATAAAAATGGTTTTAGTAGGGGCACACTTTATTGCCCACTCCAGCGTCCTGCTGCAGATCTGCCATAAATTGCCTCAGGAACTTGTTTCGGCTCCTGAGGCTGAGGCTCATCTTACTCTGTAAAGGGGGCAGCAATAGAGATGCAGAAAAGAAGGCGGTCTGCAAGCATTTTATAATTTGATATCCATTACTTTATGGCGCTTGCGGCTTTCTTCCGCCATAAAGCCCATAATGTGGCTCTCTATCGACTCGTCAATAGTGGAGGTTAAAAGAGAAGGGTCCTGCTGCGACACTGCCTGCACAAAATCATGTACCAAAAACCAGTCGCCGCCACCATGACCGCTGTTCTTATAGCCTTCCACATCTTCGGCCTTAGGTTTTAGCTTCAGCTCCTTTCCTGTTCTGAAATCATTTACCACCAGTTCTTCCATATCGCCTACCATATCTCCCATAGCGCCCATAATACGCGTGCGCCTGCCGTGGTAAGAGGTAAAGGCCTCCATAGAGAAGCTGGCCGTAATGTTGTCGGCAAACTGAATGGTGGTAACGTAATGATCTGGCTGGTCATTTTCCATTCTGTACACGCAACGCCCGTAATTCGTCGTTTTCAGGCGGTCCATTATGACCTCGCTGTGCGTGCTCTTATCAGCTGGTAAATCAAGTACAAAGGTTCGCTTGCGATTATCGTGGTAGTGCCGGATAGCGGAATAAGGGCACTCTCGCTCCACTTTACAACCATCGGTACAGCGGGCAGTACTGCCTTCCGGTGCGTTTTCGCGACGGAACCATTTCAGGTCACCCATAGCGGCAATGCGCTTACTGGGCTTGTTTATAACCCACTTAATGATATCCAGGTCGTGGCACGATTTTGCCAGGATGATAGGAGTAGTTTCCTTGGAGTTGTGCCAGTTGCCTCGCACATAAGAATGCGCCATGTGCAAGTGCTCGATTGGTTCAAAGTGTTGCACGCTTACCACATCGCCTATGGCACCCTGCGCTATTAGCTCGCGCATTTTCACAAAATACGGGGCATAGCGCAACACATGGCAAACGGCAACAATGCGATTATTCTTCTTGGCCAGCTTTAAGATGTCGCGGCACTCCTTTTCGGTGGGTGCAATGGGTTTCTCAAGCAGAATATCATATCCCATTGCCAAAGCCTTCATGCAAGGTTCGTAATGCAAATTATCCGGAGTAGAAATAATAATGGCATCCGCAAATTTTGGTTGCTTAAACACCTCCTCCCAGGTATTGAACCGGTGCTGATCCGGAATCTGATGTTGTGTGGCATAACGGTCGTTCCTGAATTTATTAGGTTCTGCCACACCCACAACATTTAGCTGGTCAGGAAATTTAGTTGCGAAATTGCCATACACAGTTCCGCGGCTACCTGCTCCCAAGGTTATGGCCGTAACAGGCTTGTCAAGGAGTTTATGCAAAGGGTTAGCCGGAAGGGAGTAAGCATACGTGTTGTCTGAAAGTTTTGCAAGGGCCTCCGTACTAATCACTGCTGCACCTATGCTTAACCCTAACGATTTAAGTAAATTTCGACGGTTCATGTTTTTTATATAAGATATAAATTTTTAAATATATACACAAGATCTATTGGCTAAATTGTTTTAGTGGATTCACCCCATAGCTACTCGGGCAGTTCCTTTAACTCCCGAAACAGGTCATCATACTGCTGATACAGTTCGCTGTTCTTGAGCATAAGGATCACTTCGTTGTTGTAGCGCAACGCATTACGCGTAAAATTCTGGTTACCGGCAACTATAACATTATAGGAAGCTCCGTCTTGTGTACCTTCTATCAGCATGAATTTGGAGTGTATGTTAGTTTTACTAAACATTGTTATGTTGGCTCCTTTCTTCTCCAGTTTCAGCAAACCTGCATACACTTTCTCACCTATTCCTGGTTTAGAAATTATCTCTACCTTCGCCCCTTGGTCCATGAGCTGATCCAGCTTTTCTACAATATTTAATCGCGTATCCGTCCAGAGAGACATCCCGATTCGTATGGTTGCTGTGGAGGGATTTGGTATCTCATTTAGTATTTCAATAATGGTGTCTTCTCCATGGAAAACACCGTATTTTCTTTTCGGTAAAAAATAGGCGTAAATACCTGCAGTAGCATCTGAGAACTCCCGGTAAGCATAATATTTCATGTCCTTCGCCGCTTTTTCCCTCGTATCGAGCCAGTAGGAAGCGTAGGCCTCGTAAAGCCCCAGGTGCGAAAGAACTATTGCGTCCTGCACCTTCCGTGTGTCGGCAAGGGTAAAATTGTGCGAAGCCTGAAAAACAATATTTTCAGCACTCCCATCTTTTGTTTTGACCTCAGAAAACAAAGCGAACTTATTGTGATTTATGGCTATATCTCCCGCATCGTTTGTTACGATTACTACCTCAGATGGAGCTTTTAAAGCGGCCTTTAATCGTGCAACTGTCCCTGCATTCTCTTTTCTGGTGTCATCGTTACTCATGTCTATCATAATGAGCAGCTTTACCCCTCTGTTACTGGCTCTAATCAGGGCATTAACCAAAGCAGGATAATCAAAACCAAAAATAGAGACATGAATAGAAGCTTTTTCAGGAGTGGCATCTACCAGACTTATCAGCCTATCCATGATGGTAGTGGAAGCTATTCGCTGTGAAACCTGATCTGTGTTGGTAAATACAGCTTCAGGGAAAGAAATAGTAACTGGTAAAACAGTTGCTGTACCTGATCCGGAATCTAAAGGAGCCGGGTTATTCTCTTTGTTGCAGGCAGTAACAATCAGCAGTACAACATAGAGAATAAAAAATTTAAAATTTTGCATTACGAATACATTTCCTTTTCAAATTAGAGAGCCCGGTGCATTGGAACTCGCACTACATTCATACTTACTGAACCGCTTTGCATTTGCAATAAAGCAGCTGAGCAAAACTTTTGCGCTACCACAATGGCGAGCGCATACCAGAGAATTATTCTAATGAAAAAGCTCTTCCAGGAACTTTTCGATGTTGTTTTAGGGTAGGGTACATTTAGAAGGAAGCTTACTCTCCCTCTCTCTTACATAAAGTATGCAGTGAGAGGGAGAGGCTTCAGTTAAGGCTTTTGACTTATTTTGATATCAGCGATAACAGGAACTCTGTTATTAATAGGAGTTGAACCAATGGTATAGCTCTGCACTTGCAAATCTGTTTTATCACTTGCTTTAATCATGATGTGATCTGCAACAAAAGTTGGGTTATTGGCAGGAAAAGTTAATTCACAACCCGTGCAGCCAGGAACAAATAAGTTGTACAGCAGTTGCAAGGCCGCATCGTTTTGCTGCGTTTGGAAATAAAAATTGCCCGCCAGGATTATTGGCACCTGTAGGTCTTTCAGTGTGTTTAGTATCTGATTGGCCTGCAAGGGTCGGTTGGCGCCACGCCGGTCTGCATTACTACCGTCATCCAGGTTAGTGCCCGCAAATACAAGCTCCAGGTCATCCTCCACCTTTACTCTTATAATAGCCAGTGGTCGGGTCTCTCCCCCTAAGCCGCCTTCGGCAGTAGGTTTAGGATCAATCGCTAACAGTTCGGCTCTCGCCTCTTCTATCGGAAACCGGGAAAGCACTCCTGTGCCATAGGCTCCCTCCCGATAATCGATGCCCTTGGCAAAGAAATAATGCATACCCGTAAGCTTTGCTATTTCTTCGCCTTGGTCTATTGTAATTCCGGAGCGGGTGTTAAAACTATCCACCTCACGCAGTACTACAAAATCGGCGTTGTGATCATTTATCAGAGCAGCTACTCCAGTTGGATTAGCATTGCCACCATTCAAACCGAACGACATTACCCTCAGGGCAGGCGCATCCTCTCCAGTTGGATCCTCCGGTTCTCCCGGCTCTGTGGGTACTGTCGGATCTGTCGGCCCACCATCTAGCCTTGGAACAGGAGGAGTATAATCCTCCCAGGGAGCACTACCACATGCAGATAGGATTAACAGCAGTAGGAAAGCAAAATATGCAGGATATCTTTTCATGGTACTTACAAAAATGTTTTAATATGTTGCCACTATACCGGCCAAACGACAGGTACAGCACCATTTCATTAGTAATTGGGATTTTGCTTCATGTTGGGGTTCGACATAATTTCATCCTGAGGAATAGGCCAATAGTAGTCCCGGTTAGCATTGGCAACTCTTATTTCAACTGCCACTGGCTCACCTGTTTCAGGGTTTACAGCACCGTAAACAGGTCCGTTCATTACCTCTTCAAAAATGCCCCAACGTCGAATATCATAATACCTTACCGCCTCAAACGCCAGCTCTACCTGCCGCTCCCGCCGTACCAGTTCCCGCATTTTTTCCTGTGAATTATATTTAACAAGATCTACCTGAGGCATGCCAGCACGCGAGCGAATCTCGTTCAGGTACCTCACTACATCCGGGTGATTCCATTCGCCTGTTTCCACCAGCGCCTCCACGTAGTTCAGCAAGATCTCAGCATATCGAATAATCATGTAATGCAAGGTACGATGGGTATTTGTTGCATTCCGGTCCTGTTGGTCCAGGTATTTATTTACCCAGAAACCAGTAGCGGTGGAATGCTGATCTCCAATTCTATCGAGGTTAGAAGGATGCGTGTTGAACGGGTTCAGGGTGTTTGTCATAAACACCTGACCAGGTAGTAGCACAGATGCGGCTAGTCTTGGGTCCCTGTTATTTTTAAAGTTCGGGTTCTGCTGGTAAATAGCAACCGAATCAGGACCAAGCTCCCAAATGGTTTTGCCTTGCTTGGTTTCGTAACTGTTAACTACCGCAGCCGTTGGTGAAATTACGGTTTGGCCACCCACACCTTTTGGAGCAAAATTATTCCAGGCACCTTTAGAACCCTCTAATTTATAGAAGATCCGCTCTTTGTTTAGTTCTCCTGCATACCTGAACAAATCATTGTAACTATTCCTGCTGTTTGAACTTTTGTACAAGGAATAAACACCCAAATCCATGACTTTTCGGGCAGCCATTTTTGCATCATCATACTTGTTATGGAAAAGTGCCAGCCTGCTTATCAGCGCCCAGCAAACACCAGAGGTAATTCTATGTATATTCTGAAAATCATACTCAGCAGGGAGGTTTTCACCGCATTCTTTTAGTTCAGACACAACAAAATTGTAGACTTCTTCTTCTGTGTTTCTGGGTAACCTGCTAGCATTAGGAGTTATAGACTCGGTAACAATTGGTACTCCACCAAACAGCATCAGTAATTCCATGTGGTAGTAAGCTCGAAGGGCACGGGCTTCGTATTTATAGCGTGTCTTTCGTGTTTCATCCATGTACACCTTATCTATGTTTTCTAAGAAGCGGGCTGCCCTCCTAATCGTCTTATAATCGTCCATCCAGATATGGTTAGACTTGTTCCAGGTAGGTGTCTGAAGCCCTCTAACATAAACTTCGTAGTCTCCCCTTGTACTCTGCCGCGCTACGGCATCATCGCTTAACGTAGAAAGCCATTGAATTTGTCGGCCTGTTGCTCCATCGGGTAAGCCTACATACACCCGGCCTAAAGCAGCAATAGCATCTGGTTCCGTGTTCCACCAATCCTCATCAGAAACTCCAGTCGGGTGATCGTGCGTTAAAAAATCTTCGCAACCGGAAAACGTAAACATACTAGCCGCCAGCAGCATTAAGCAAAATCTCTTTTTCATTTTAAATATTAGAATTTAACATGTACACCCATTGTATAAACTTTCATGATGCCATAGGTCCATTGGTTGCCCCGGCTTTCTGGGTCTGTGAGTTTCACAGAAGTAAAAGTGAGTGGGTTTTGTGCGTTCGCATAGATTCTCGCAGCACTTACTCCTAATCTGTTCAGGAAAGGAGTTGGCAGGTTGTAGCCTAATTGTATGTACTTCATGCGAAGGTATGCGCCATTTTGTAACCAGAACTGTGACATTTCTCGGTTGTTGGCAGGAGAGACATTAAGTCTTGGAAACCTTGCATCGGTATTCGTTGGAGTCCAGTAGTTACTGGCATAATAGGTAGTAGGAACACCACCATCTCTGCTCAAATCAAGCGGCAAGGCGAACATACCTATTAGCGGTGCATCGCTCTGACCTGTTCCCTGTAAAAGGAATTCAAGATCGAACCTCTTGTAAGACACCTGGAAATTGGAAAAATAATTTAACCTGGGTACAGGGTTGCCTATTAGGGTCTGATCGTGAGTTGCATCTATAACTCCATCGTTGTTCAGGTCCAGGTATTTTATGTCTCCCGGAGCTGCACCAGTGCGAACCGGCACCAAAGGATTGCCTTCTCCATCAAAATCACTTTCCTGTAACAAGCCATCCGTCTTAAAACCCCAGATGCTGCCAACAGCACCACGAACCTGATTTATACTATTACTAGTGCTGTTTAGACCATTGAAGTTTTCTACCAGCGAAAGAATTTCGTTTCGATTATAGCCAACACCTGGTCTGATAGAGAAACGAATATTGTCGTTAATCCTTTCATTATAATTGATGGCCATTTCCCAGCCTCTGTTTCTTACTTCCCCGGCATTTACCGGCACATCTCCCTGAAAGCCTCCAACCATTGGCAACTGAGGAGTCAAAATCATGTTGCGGGTGAGTTTATCATAAACGTCCACTGTCAACTCCAGCTTGTTAGATGGGAACAGACCAAGGTCCAGGCCTACGTTCACCATGTTCACAGTTTCCCAGGTAATATCTGGGTTACCATAGGTTTGCTCTAAACCGTGTGTAGGACTAATAATAGTTTGGTACTTATACAGACCAATGTTTTCATTCCCTAACTGGCCATAAGAAGCTCTAAGTTTTAGGTTATTAACCATTCCAGAGCCTGCCAAAAAGTTTTCGTTGTGGAGGTTCCATCCTACAGCCACAGATGGGAAATAGCCAAACTTATGGCCGGGACCAAATTTAGAGGAGCCATCTAGGCGAAAAGTACCCTCTACTAAGTATCGGTCTTTGAAGGAGTAGTTTAATTTGGCATAAGCTGAGACCATAGAGTTGATGTTCCACTCGCCACTGTTGTTCTCCTCCTGAGAGTAGCCAGCCATAGCAAAAAGAAAATGATCGTCTAGCTCCAGCGTGTAATCGGCGTTTGCAGCCAGGTAATAATAGGTGGTTCTGGCCATACTTGGATCACGTTGTGTAATCCATGTTCTGAGAAGCTGGCCGGTATGGTAGTTAAAGAAGTTAGTATTATCTCTTAAAATCCTATCAGCATCGCTATTAAGCCGGAAGCTAAACTGCCCATTCAGGTTAAAATTTTGAAACACCTCCCATTTCGGCCGCACGTTAATAGTGGCCTGCCCCTCCTCCGTAGTTTTTACGCCACCTCTTTCTGCTACTGCCAAGGGGTTTACAATATCTGCGAATTGTCCGTAATGGCTCACCCCGTTTACGGCTGGGTACCGTGGCAGTACATTGGGTGCCACTCTATATATATCTTCCAGTATTCTGTTTCCTCCTGAACCAGAGGATCGGTTAGGCTCACTCCTATCTCTTCTTATGGCGAGCAGGTCCATGTTGAGCAGAAACTTTTCACTAATTGAAATAGAAGTATTGGCTCTGATGTTAAACCTTTCCATGCTGCTATTCGGAATCATGCCCTGCTGGTTCATATAATTGCCCGTAACAGCAAACCTGGCCAGGCTGTTACCTCCACTCACCGACAAAGAGTGGCTAGAGATGGGAGAAGCCATGTTTATCATCAGATCCCGCCAGTTCGTGTTGGGGTATTCTATAGGGTCTTCCCCGGAAATGGTGGCCTGAATGTCACCTTCGGTAAAGCTCGGCGATTGCCCGGCATTCAACTGGGCTTCGTTGTACATGCGCATGTAAGTAGGCGCATCCACTAATTGAGGCAAGCTGGCCGGAGATTGCACGCCATGATAGCCGTCGTAGGCAACAGTTACTTTACCTGGTGTACCTCTTTTTGTTGTTACCAGAATAACGCCGTTGGCAGCCCTTGCGCCATATATAGCAGCAGCTGCTGCATCTTTCAGAACAGTTACGCTCTCTACAGTCACAGGGTCGATGTGGTTCATATCCATCGGCACCCCGTCTACCAGCACAAGCGGGTTTGAGTTACCGATGGTACTGATGCCCCTGATCTTAATAGCTGCGGCATCGCCTCCGGGCATGCCGGAACTTTGGCTTACCTGCAATCCTGTAACGCCGCCTTGTAAAGACTGCGACAACGTGGTAATGGGCTTGCCTTCAATCTGCGACTGTACACTTAACTCTGCAACCGAACTGGCGATATGCCTTTTCTTCTGCTCCGTTAAACCTACCACCACCACTTCATTAAAGGCAGCTACATTCTCCCTCAACGACACCACCAGATTGCTTTCACTTTTCTTTACAGATACTTCCAAAGGTGTAAAACCCACCATAGAAAAAACCAGCACATCTCCTCTCCTGGCTTTCATGGTATAATAGCCATCAATGTCGGTAACGGTGCCCGCAGTTCCCCCTTTTATGCTTATCGAAACACCTGGCAATCCAGAAGGTTGCTCTTTGGTATCATACACCCGGCCTTTAATATCGAAAGTTTCCGTATCCTGCCTTACCTGCTCTTTTGTAGCGGCTGCCTTTCGCACTACAATCGTGTTTTGTAGTATCTTAAATTCCAGGCCGGCCTTGTCTCGCAGGTAGTCAAATACAAAATTTACAGAAGTGTTTTTAAATTTAATCTCAGAAACCTTTACCTCTTTCATAGCGGCTTTGTCATAGGTAAAGGAGATGGCTGTTTGCTTGTTCAGCTCCTTTATTACTATGTCGGCCGATATGTTTTTGTAACTAATGTTTACCTTTTGCTCCAGGTCATATGCCTGCGCATGAATTACCCCTACTGAAACCAGCAAGAAAGCCAGGAACATGCTCCACTTTGCAGGTACCCGTAAGGCAATTCCTTGATAGAATGAATTTATTTTTGTCATAAAAAAGAATGATGAAAATGAGTAGTTACAACCTGCCCGGGCTTTTACTGAATATTATTGTGTGGTCTGATTTAGCAAATTGGGTATGCATCATAAAAATCAGCTAACTCTTTGCATAAAACATCTGCAGCATCCTCCGGAAGGCCCTTTTCATTAGATTAATTTGGTATTCATAAAAAGTAATGCGCGATAACACTGTCTCTAAATTTATTCGCTTTCGGAGGATGATCGCTTAAAAATTAAAAACTTGGTCCACCCTGAATTCTTCTAATAAAAAGGGCCTTCCGAAGAGAAAATGCACTAAATCAGGCTTAGGATAAATGGTGACTGATTAACCCAATAAAGCGCTGGTCTAGTCTTCCGAATCTATGCTCTTAGTGTCCGCTGCCCACTACAATTCGCTTATAAGATCTGGAAGTACCTTTGTCGACAGACAGTATATAAACTCCTGGTTTTAAATCCGAAATATCTACGTTTGCCTTGTTTGACTTATTCTCAACTGATTTTAAGATCCGGCCATCCATGGTGGTAAAAGTGATGGTTGTATTTGCGGCATGCTCTACAGTAATATTTCCATTGGCAGGCACTGGGTACACCAGATAATCTGCTTTAGCAGCATCAGGTATGCTGGTAACCAGGCCAGTCTGGAACGGGAGGTCTTGCCAACGGTTAGACAACCGGATATGATCATAGGCAATAGAGCCACTGGCATGGTTCCCGATCCTGATTCTGTTAAACCCATTAGCCAGCTCTGGCATTGCTACAGAAAGGACCGCATTATCAGGGTTTGGCTCAGTATTAGGATCAGGATTGTTCCATACATACATTTGAGGCACTCCATCTGGGCCGGTCATATCTATTCTGGCAACAAACCAGTTAGAGTCGGTGGCGCTTGTTTTTTCCATTACAACATGAGTACCTGACTTCGCCAGCCCTAACTGCCCGGTGGCATTCGGAATGCCGAGAACAGCAAGTTCTTTGTGATAGAGGTACAAAAAGAGTCCACCCCAATTTGGTGCAGTTAACGGGTTAAACTGAAATCCTAACCAGTACTGTTTATCGGCCATATTTTCCCAGGTGCCGCTCAAGGAACGGTAATAGTTTACAGCCGAACCGTTCACGCTTTCGGTTACAGCGTGGATTCCTCCTTCAGCCTCATCCGCAGGAATGTTGCCTTTTTTTAACAGGAAACTTCCATTTACCATTTCCCATGGACCAGCCCAACCATTGGTGGCACTGCCTAAGCCTTTTAAATCGGTGCCTTCTCCTTCGGCCAGCTCATAGCTATCGAAATTTTCAGAAGCCAGGTATTCCGGTTCATGTACAGGTCCTGGCTCAGGCTCCTCCAGTTGGTTAAGGTCATGCCAATCTGTAGAAATCCGGATATGATCATAAGCTAAAGAGGCACCATCTCTATGCCCAAGCCGAACACGGTTAAAGCCATTCGCAAGGCGTGGAATTTCCATAGTAATGCCAGCTGTTTCAATAGATGGTTGAACTGTCATATCAGGATCCTTCCATACATACACCACAGGATTGCCGCCTTCTTCTCCTTTCATATCAATTCGGACTACAAACCTCGCCTTCTCCGATGCTGAAGTTCCTTCCAATATCTTGCTCGACAGGCCTGGAGCTGCAACACCGAGCTCGTTAAAGCCATTAGGGGTGCCAATCAGCATAATTTCGGTGGCATAATGAAAAAGCCCTAAACCGCCCCACCTGGCCTCAACAGTTGGGTCTAACTGAAACCCTAACCAATAGGTCGCACCCGCTTTATTCTCATAATTGTCTTTTAGGTAGCGGTAATAATTCACATTGGTGGAGCCATTAGTAGATTTGGCATGCTGCCCTCCGGCAACGGGACCTGCAATCAAATTGCCTCGTTGTAGTAAAATCTGCCCGTGCGTTTGCTCCCAGGCACTACCCCAACCATTTGTAGCAGTACCTAATCCATTCAAGTCCACAGCCTCTTCACCTATGGCATAGGTGTTAAAGTCTTCAATTACTTTGGTCTGGCTATAGGCACCACCAAAAGAGAAAAGTAAGACGGTAAAAGAGAGGCCTAACCTCTTTCTGAAACTGTAATTTTTTTTCATAATTCTTACGTTTATTAATGATCCGATTGTATTTATTGCTGTATGTTCTTATAAAAAGAATAGCCTTTGTTGCTCATCTCACTTCTAAAAGTGGATGATGTAAGCCGCAGGTTAAAAGGATTATCAGATAATTGTATGTAGCAACAGGAGCCTCTATTACATTTTATCAGTCTTCAGAAAGAAACAAGACATTTCCTCTTTTTGTAATTTTCATATTATGGAGCAACAGAATAGCCTCTAAAGCTTGCTCAGCTTTATTATTTTCAAATTCTCCTGTAACACGCTTTCCTTCCAGCGCAACAGCCGGATCTATTTGTATTTTCAGCTGGTGGTGGTGTTGTATCCTATGAATGGCATCTGCCAGAGAGATATCATCAAAGATGATTTTGTTTTGCATCCAGCTACCTACATGCTGTGTTAAGATGGCTTGCATTTTACCCTTTTTTGCAGCCCGGTCATACACTATCATCTGACCAGGGCTTAAATCTGCACGCAGCGAATTGCCGTCCTTAACTTTTACCTTACCTCTAAGCAATGCCACCCGAATTTGCTCCTCTCCTTCGTATGCCTCCACATTAAAAGCGGTGCCTAACACATGCGTGCTGATAGCATTAGAAGAAACTATAAATGGCCTCAGGCTGTCCTGCTTTACATCGAAGAAAGCCTCTCCTATAAGTTTTACCTTTCTTTCTTTTTCATTGTAATCTTCATCCAGCTCCAGCTTAGAGTATAGGTTCAGGCTTACAATGGTACCATCGGGCAGTGTCACTTTTTTTGAAGAGTTGCCATCAGCTTCTATAACAGTCTTAGCTATAGAAGTAGGCTCTTTAGCATGTAAATATTTATACCCGACAAACACACCAATCAGAAGCAGCAAGGATGCTGCGGCTGCTTGTAACCAGGTAGGGAAATAGTGAATCTTTTTTACAGTAGCGACAGGTTTAATCTGCTCCAGGATACGACGCTTCATTTTTAGCCGTATCTCCTCTTCCTTTGAGAAACTTTTAAAAGCTTTTTGCTCTCGTACATCGAGTTGCCAAAACCACTTCTGAAGTAGCTCAACTTCACTTCTATTGGCTTTGCCCTGCAGGTACTTTTCTAGCAGGTTGCTTAAAATTTCTTTTTCAGGTTGCATATACTTAGTAGTGTACCTGAAGCTGAAAAAGTACTAGGCTTCTTACATTACCTTTATGTTAACTGTTTAGGAGGAGTAAAATTAAGGTTTGGAAGGGCAGTTCAACGGCATGCTCTTTCACCACCTTTCTTAGGCGCTGAATAGCACTACCTGCTTGATTTTTAACTGTTTGGGGTGATATATTAAGACACCTGGCTACTTCGGCAATAGACATATCCCCAGATCTTGTCATTTGAAATACCTGGCGCATCTTGTCAGGCATTTCTTCAATAGCCTGGTTAATGATTTGCTGCAATTGCTCGTATTGCTCCTCTGTTTCATGCACCGAGGCTGGATCCGCACTAAAGGCCTGGTCAGCCTGGGGCATAAACTCTATAAAGTTGCGGATGTGTTTTTCCTGTAGTCCCTTTACTTTAAACAAATGAAAGATTTTATAGTAGAGCGAGGAAAATAGATAGGAACTTAGGGAGGAGGTGATTTCTGTGCTTTCGCGCTTGTTCCAGAACTCAACAAACAGATCCTGTACCAAATCCATGGCATCGTCCTCACAGCCGGTCTTTTTGGAAGCCGTGACAAACAGAGACTTCCAGTAACGATTATAGAGTTCGTCAAATGCCTCGTAATCTGTTTGTTTAATTAACAGAAATAATTCCTGATCTTCTTTTTGTGTTAACCGGCCCATTGCGTTCAAAATTAAGGCACAGCCTGAGTTACCGCAACGATTCGCACATTATGAAATTATTAAAACTGTACTGTTTGCTCTAAGTTAGCTGCTACCTGAAATTAGAATAGCAGCTGATTAGATGGCTTGAGAACCCAGAAATTTAGAATCTTTTTGGAGGTAATTTTAAGATGAGCCCTAAGTTTGAATCAATTTACAAGAATACATCAGGCGCATTATCCATAAAGGAGCAGCTAGCCCACAGGTCATTTTATGTCCTAGTTGGTAGCTGCTCCTCTTGTGTTTCTTAAACAGGCTGTGCTGATGTAATTGCGGCTTTACCTGTCCAGAGCAGAATCATTAGAAGAGCAAAAGTCCTTATATTTTTGGTTAAGGAAATTTGCCTGGTTTACTCATTCTCCTGTTCATTGTGATAAGCTAGCAGCACTGTTTTGATACGTTCCGTTACCTGTGTCGTATCAAATAATCTGCCGATGGAAACAAGAAAAGAGTATTTCCTTTCCCTTAAAAGATCAATGGCTTCTACTCCTTCGATGTTGTGGACAAGATCCAATAATACATCATGTTTAGGAATTAGAAAATTGGCATGTATAACGAAACTGTTTGTGCCTCGCTGTTTTTCTATTTCAATTCTTTTCATTTTTAAAACGAATTTTTATTCCCTAATGCATCTCTAAAAGAGAAAAATGATCATACTTAAACTTTAAGATAATAAATAGGCACAGGCGTTTAATTGAGAGATCCTCTGTGTAAATCAATATCTCCATAGCAGGAATGAGCCGGTATACCTGGAGGTCAGGCCATCCCTAAATAAGAAGCAATTAATCTGATCTGTGTAATATACTTCTGCCAAGAAAGAATCACCTCCACTTCCTTTACAAATCTCAGCCTCCTTTAGGAGACCAACCGCTTCGGCAAAAAAGTGAAGATCGGCAAGCAAAGCAATGCATTTGTCTGCTTCTCCTGCACCTAAAGCAACTACCTCTCTACAAATTAGCGATTATCCTACGGCTGTAGATAGCTCAGTTTATATTAGCTAAGCTTTACAACATATGAAGCACCCTGTTATGGCCTAATGAATGTTGTGCCTGAATTTAAAGTGAAAGCGGCCTAAGGAGCATTAGGCAGAATAGAGACGGGAAGAAACAGGTGGATCCAGAGGAACCACACAAAACTTTTGAAATAAGCCAGTTGGTTGCTGGCTGCGAATAAGCTAAAGGTAAATGCTGGCAATAAAAACCGTGCTGGCTGCTGAGGGAGCGTTTGCGCTGTAGAAACTTCAGCATCTACGAACACGTGCACATTCTGCTTCTGAACATGCCTTAACTCATCCAAGCTTTTCCGGCTGGCACCAGTACCTGCCTCACCAGCAATGGCCTGGATCAAAAACTGGTAAACCAATTTCTCCTGGCCTGGCAAGGTCAGCGGCCATAGCAGCATCACCCATAAAAAGGGGATTCTGAGAAAAGCCAGCACGTTTGATTTTATTGTCATTCGCTACAAAGTAATGTTCTTTCTATTAAAATGGCAAAAGCGAATAGTCTATGTTCAAGTACTCTGCTGAGCAATTCCTTCTGTTCTTCCAGTAATAAGTTTTTTACTACAACCCACCCATTTTGACGGTTATAACTCTGTTACTTAGCAAAAGTATACTTAAGTAGATGTAGCGCTGTGGCAATACCAGATAATAGTAACTGGAGTTCAAGTCTAATTTGTAAAAGGACTGCACTTCTACCTCTAAAAGCCTCTTAAAACATGACCTTATGCCTAAAACCTGATTTTTGCCTCTGGAAGTATATTTTCATTAGAATAATTGAGAGAGGTACAGAACTTAACAAATGCAGATAACGCTAGACCAGCAAAGCACATCAGAAAATGACGGGAGATGAAAGGCAGCGGAAATTAATTGGGTGTGGGTTGCCAGCCTTTTTTCCTTTTACAAGAGAAAGCAAGCAGTCCTGGGATATATTTGTTTTTCAACTACATACTAAAGTTTACATGAGAGATTACAACTGATTCTCTACTGCTTTTTATAACATAAATTCTGCTGTTATTTCCTCCACAATTTTAGTTAATAAACCTAGGTTATATTATTTTTGTAGCTACTAATGAAGTGTATACGAACCATAACTGCTTTTGCAAGGCGCGTTCTCGTGTCTATAATACTGCTTGGAGCAGTTCTGGTAGTTGCGCAGCGGCTTTATGCTTCAGTATCAAGTTCTCAAGCTACTCAAATTAGTGGCTCCTCTACAATTCAAAATCACGAAGAGCTTCAACAAGTCCCGCAGAGAGTATGGATGGAAGCCACGCATGAACATTGGACTGTCGGAAACCACATGCAGTCTTCAAAAGTTGACTTTGTATGTAATTACACCTTCTCACTGCCCTTAAACAAGGTACTCCTCCCCTATGCTGCCAGAGCACCTGGCATCTATACTATTTGCCGAAGTTTCCAGATTTCCATCCAACCTCAAGCTCCTTAGTTTTCTTTTCCCTGTAAACTGTAAAACCTGACTTTTAAAGCAGCTGCTCCCAGGGCTACTTCCTATGTGCTTTTAACGTCTTTTATGATCTTCTACTCTTGACTTACAGATATTGGCAGCCCTGATTAAAGTATGCCTCCTGTACTTGTCATTTTTAAATGGGGCAGGGCATGTTCAATTATTAAGCAACTGCCGATCCCGAATCTCTTAGCTTTTAACACCTTATAAACTCAAGGTTCACCGCGTCTGAACTTGTCAAATTAGGCTATCCTGTACCTGATTAACCAGGAGCTAAGCGAATAGTAATTTGGAAAGTATTTACTGTCGGTACAAGTTTGGATTCCCGGCAATGTTACTGAAGGTAATAGAACTTTAGAAAACAGTGGCATCAGCTAAAACAAAGGCATCATCATTTTGCAACGAAATCTTAGAACTATCTACAAAACATGAAAGTACCTCACCTTTCTCTGCTAACCTTGGCAGTCATTACAGCAGCGGCCCTAGTTTCTGTGCTTCAGCATTACAGCTTAATTTCATTATCTGAGACAATATTGCTCGGCATGCGATGGTTTTGCATTGGGCTATTGCTCTTATATGGTCTGCAGAAACGCAGCCTCACTACCTGGATCCTCATCAGCATGGTGTTGGGCGCTGAGATAGGGTATGATTTCCCCGCCTTTGCCAAAGAGCTAAATGTGTTAAGTAAAATATTTCTCAAGCTGATCAAAACGATTATTGCACCGCTTATTTTTGCCACACTCGTTGTTGGTATAGCCGGGCATGCTAATCTTAACCAGGTGGGCAGTATGGGCTGGAAAGCCCTTCTCTATTTTGAAGTTGTTACCACACTTGCCTTATTTATAGGGTTATTTGCCATCAATATAAGCAAAGCAGGAGAAGGAATAGATGCCAGCCTTGCCCAATCTCACGAAACCATAGCCGCCGTTCCTCCCCAAACTCTGTCCGAAATCATTCTTCATGTGTTTCCCGAAAACATAGCCCAATCCGTTGCGGAGGGGCAAGTGCTGCAGATTGTGGTATTCAGCGTGATATTTGCCATTGGGCTGGCAATGGTACAGGAGAGAAAGAGAAAACCAATGCTGGCCTTCTGCGAGAGTCTGTCCGAAACTATGTTCAAATTTACTAACATTATTATGTACTTTGCCCCTGTAGGTGTTGGCGCGGCCATTGCCGTCACGGTCGGGCAAATGGGTTTTGGCATACTCGTTAACCTGTTCCAGTTGCTGGCCACCTTATACGTGGCGCTGCTCGCCTTTCTTTTGCTGGTCCTTTTGCCTATCGCTCTACTGGCGCGTATTCCGATAAAGCGTTTCCTCAAGGCTGTTTCAGGGCCTGTTTCCATAGCTTTTGCCACTACTAGCTCAGAAGCCGCCCTTCCCCGTGCCATGGAGGAGATGGAGAAATTGGGTGTGCCCAGGCGGATTGTGGCCTTCGTTATGCCTACTGGCTACAGCTTTAATTTGGATGGAACCACCCTCTACCTCTCCCTTGCCGCAGTATTTGTAGCGCAGGCGGCCGGAGTACCGCTCTCATGGCAACAACAGCTGGTTATGGTATTCACGCTTATGCTTACTAGTAAGGGAGTTGCGGGTGTGCCTAGGGCCTCCTTGGTCATTTTACTCGGCACAGTAGCATCCTTCAATTTGCCGGTGTGGCCGGTATTTGCCATTCTGGGTATTGACGAATTAATGGACATGGCCCGCACCTCTATTAACGTGACGGGAAATTGCCTGGCTACAGCAGTAGTTGCCCGTTGGGAAGGAGAATTTAACCCCAATGCAGAAGCCGCCGAAATAATCCTTTCCTCTCCTCTTACACCAACTGAAGAAGTCGCTCCAGTTACTGCCCCAAAGGAGGTCATCTGAGAAGTCACCTTCAAAAGACATGCTGGTAAAGCATGACTTTCGAAGGTGCAACTATTTTACTTTAAATGAGAATTCAGCATCAGTAAGGAATGACTAACGATTACCAATTAGTTTAGCTGACCTAATGAAGTAACCTAAATTTTCTATAAAAACACCCGTTTTAGCTCCGGCAACTGCACCGGGTTTAAGACTAAAGGTACTTTTTCTACTTTTACTGAACTGGAATCTAGACTAAACCATTTGCTTTTTGAACTTATGAATTCCTTAATCCTGAACTACAAATTCAGGATAATGCGCTGCCGAAAGGGCAGGCTGTTTTCAAACGACAGGAATTTCTCGAGTACTAGACCCTAAATTTGTTGGTGAACTTGCGGCAAAATAGTATCAACTTTTTGCCAGCAACTCATACACATGATCCGATTCTCCTGAAAATGGGTGTTGAATCAAAATCAACCTACGCTCCTGTTGCCCAGTAACTTTCTTGCATAGAAGCGGCTTTCAGCATGAAATTATGCAGCTCATAATTCTGAACAAAAGGAGGCAGCAGTTCGCTGCCGGGTCCATACATTACCAATTCCACAAAGTCGGCAGAATGGTCCATACCAGCCCAACCTACATTCGTGTATGGGCGCTGCAGGTCGGCATATAACTTATAAGGGAGTTTGCGGGGATTATAAATATCTACATCGTTTTCACTGTTAAAATGATCAAACAACAGCTTTGCCTCCTCTATTTTAAACGTAATGCCTTGCGACTCTGCCACTACTTCTCTTACAGATGCCGGCGTCTTCAGGTCCTTTATCTGCTGAAGCACCCACTCGTTGGTATGTCGAAAAAACTGAATGTTATCAAAGTGTTTATTTACATCGCTGCCTTTTATCAGTCCTGGATTGGCATTGCCGTGGTCGGTGGTTATGATCACCAGGGTCTCCTTATCTTGCTCCGCAAAATCCAAAGCAATGCTCACGGCCTCATCAAAGGCAAGCTGATCATATAACAAACCGCCTACATCGTTGGCATGGGCGGCCCAGTCTACCTTTCCGGCTTCCACCTGTAGCACAAAACCTTTGTTGTTTTGTTTCAAGATGCTAATCGCGGATTTTGTCATTTCGGCCAGGCTTGGTGTCTGCTCCTGCAGTTGCTTGTCGTTAGCCCGATCGAGGGCATAGGGCAAACCATTTTCGTGGAATACTCCAAGTACTGGTTTCTTTCCTTTCAACTGCAACATTTCTTTGCGGTTGGTTACCACATCAAATGCTTTAGAGCGAAAAGCCTGCAGCAGGTCCTGTTTGTCATCGCGCTTTTCTTTGCTGAAGTACTCCAAGCCACCACCCATCATTACATCAAACTGCAGCTTCAGATAATCATGGGCTATTTCAGGTTGTGCGTTACGACTGGCGTTGTTCACACAAAAGCCTGCGGGTGTGGCATGGGTTATAGGAACAGTAGTAACACAACCCACGGCTTTACCGGCTGCCTTGAACTTCTGCAAAATAGGCTGTGGTCTCTCTCCTTTCGGCCCAATGTTCAAGCTGCCGTTGTTTACGCGCATTCCACCACCCCATGAAGCACTTGCGGCAGCAGAGTCTGTTACCAGTGAGTCGGCAGATGCTGTGTCCATTAATGCTCTGCGCCCTTTGTTCTCGCGGTACAGTTGCAGCCAGCGGGTACCTTTCCCCTCCTTTCGCTGCAGTAGCAATTCTGCCATGTTAAGCGTACCTGTACTCATACCGTCGCTCACTAAGAAAATAATATTCTTTGCTTTTCCGGTTTTTGGGCTTTTGCTAGTTGTGCCTGCTACTGCATCAAAACCGGGTGCCAGAGTAAATCCAAGGGTGGTTAGGAAACCGTTGCGTAAAAGGTCGCGCCTGTTCATAATGTATAAAGTTAATTTTAAATAATGGACGTTTCAGCATAAAAGAAAGAGTGCAGGCCTTCCGCTACAACAGCTATTCATACCCCAGCCACACTAATTCTTTTTAACCGAATAATTTCTGAAGGCAAGTATAAAACACTTCTTGCAATTTAGTTGCAGCAAGTGTATAAACGAATTGTTATGGTTTTCTACACGAAGCAGAATTATTTGAATTTCTAAACACTGCTGCATTAACCATACAAGGAAGAAGTACCGCGTTACGGCTCCCCCAGATGAGATAATAAAACTTATAACCTGTGGCAGATGACCTTAAAGGAGTTGGATTGTCTTCAATACGAATATACAACGCTGAAATGAAATTGCAACAAAGTTGCATTTTGATAAATATCACTTTACATTTGGAGCATGATAAGAAAAGATAGAATAGCTCCATTACTAGAACAAAATCAAACTTCAGATTGGCTCGGAATGATCAGTTCATGGTTCTGCATTGTACACTGCCTGGTTACACCGCTCGTACTGGTGTTCCAGGTTGGATTTTCCACACATTACACCCCTCACTGGCATTACCTCCACCATGTGTTTGTTGGAGCTAGTTTTATCGCCTGCTATATCTCTACCAGGAAAGGGGCCACGCCTACTTTGGTCCTGTTACTCTGGTCCTTCTTCGGTTTGCTGCTAGCCTCTCTCCTGCTGCACGATACGTCAGATATTTTTGAGTACACTACTTACCTGGCTTCTCTAGGACTGGTTATCTGCCATTTTCTTAACATAAAGTACTGCAGGAAATGCCATTCCAAAGCTGTTTAGCCCGATTTTGTAGAGAGTGCTAACCCTATCATCACAAAAGTTAAAGTCTATGTCAGCATTCGCTACGTGTGATACTATAAGAGATTTTAACCTTCTGGCTCTTTTGGAGCAAAACGGGCTCAAGGAAACCACACCTCGCCTACTGGTACTGACGTATATTGCTTCGCGAAAGGAGGCAACCTCCAGAGCCTGCTTGTCGAATGCACTGAAAGACCAGGTAGACCGGAGTACTTTGTTTAGACTACTGCAAACGTTTGTTATGAAGAACATCCTCCAAAAGGTGCTGGATGCCAATGGAATCACCTCCTATACTATTTTACCGCACCATAGGGTTGGGCAACAACAGCAGATGCATTTTAATTGTACGCGCTGCAATCACTTATATTACTTACAGGAACACCATATGCCAGCCATCAATTTACCGGTTGGGTTTACAAAGGAGTTTTGTTGCTTCATCACCTATGGCATCTGTCAGGTTTGCAATAAGTGCTAAACCTCAGTGTGTGCCTGTTCCAACTCTAATACAAGGCATTGTAGTATTGGGTAGATTGGTTGTTATTAAGATGCTGCACCTTACAATTTATGAACACCATGTGCTACCCCTCTTTAAATTATTCTAATAATCTCGCCCTTTAAGTGGTATTTTCTGCCTCACAAAACATTGGACTTTTCTTGCTACATCTTCTTAGTACAGCAACTTCCTGGTCTTTAATTCTAAATTGGGTGCAGCTTAAATTATGCTAATGAAAATAGCCTTCCGGAGGAAATTTAATAGAATTTCTAGTTGGGTTTGTTTAAGAGCTTTTAACAAGTACTAACCTCTATTTAACTGATTACACGCCTTAGTTAAACCCTAGGCCAAATTTTCCTTTTTTTACTCTGGAAGGTCTATTTCATTAGAATAGTTTAAACTATCCAAATAATTATGGTTGTATGAAGAATACACTAACCCCACATTTTTCTTATTCCTGCAGAAGACTCCAATAGAATGACCTGATACTCCTGCTTACCACAGGTAGAACATCTGCTGATGGGTAATATCAGTTACTCCATTGTAATGCTAAGCCCTTTCAGGGTCTGCCAACCTTCCTTGTCTGTTACACGAATCATTAAGTGGTAGTCACCTGGGTCCACGTCGGCCGGCACTGCAATTTCTGCTCTTGCCTGGTACTCTCTTACCCCCGCCGGAATGGAGTAGTTCCGGATAAAAAGGAAAGGCTTTACCGGCGTTTTTACCGGATCCATTTCACACTCTTCTACCTCCGTGCTATGGGTGTGATGGTCAAAATTATGATGAATATCAAGACTACAAGAGCCGAGCTGCACATTGTCGGTGAGCATGGCCCGGAAGGTGAAAGTTTCCCCTCGCTTTACGGTACTGCACTGAACGGGAAAAGCATCGGCAGTCGTCAGAATAATTTCCGGATATTCAGTATCGATTATTTCTTTGTCGTCTTTGCAGCCTGCTGTTATAACCACTACGGCTAATAATAGACCGATTAGCTTCTTTTTCATGATAAAGGTATTTTATGGTAATGAGGAAATAATAGCAGCCGGGTTACTGTCATCACAACCCGGCTACTATGCACTAATTATTATCTATGGCCACTTCTATGTAGTGGAACAGGTTCATGTTATGGGTGCTGTTGTGGTACACTACACCGTAGTAATAATCACCTGTTTTCCATGATTTTGCGCCATTGATGGCAGCTGGTGGCGTGTTATTATCGGTAGATGCGCCAATGGTTAATACTGGAAAATCGCGAACGCTAGTATAGGTTTCCATGTCAAAAACAGAATTGGTAAAGTAGTCTACATCGGGCCAGTTTTTATGCTCGTACACATCATAAACAATTGCTATGCTGAAGTCAATCTGATCGATTGATTCCGGGCGGTGTTTGGCACTTTTATCAATCAGCAGCAGATACATTATACCATCTCCCTTCACTCCTGAAATAGTAACCTGCGATTTAAAAACATCACCTTTTTTCAGCTGATCGCCAGCAGTGGCTAAGGCTCCGTTTATGTAAAACATATCGTCATTTTTGAAAATATCAAAAATGCTCAACTGCGGGTCTATTGGAAGATTTGCAGCTGAATAAATAGTGAGTGCCTTTTTATCTTCTAGCTTTGTTCCATTCTCGTCTGTGACAATAATCAGGAAGTCATACACACCTTCCACGGCATTGGCCGGAATGTCGAAGTGCTTATGAATTGTCGCATTTTTTGCTCCTTTATACTGCTCCCAAGTTACTTCGTGGCTCCAGGTGCTGGTATAAGTCTCGCCAACTCGTTGTTGTATCTTCACCTGCACTAAATCAATCTTATCGCCTGCCACAACTTCTGCATTGAAGTGAAAATCCTTCCCGATAACACCTATCTGATTGTTACCTAATCCTATTTCCACTTTATCAATGGTTGGTTGCGCACGCACTGGCGCCACTTCATCATCGTCGTTACAGGAAACCAGGGAAATAGAAAACAGGAACAACAACAGGAGTTGTATATTCTTAATGGTATTTAACAAGGGGTTTGTAGTTGCTTTGTACATAATTTAGTTTATTTATTAAAAGGTATCTTTATAGTTAAAATGATATTTCGTCCGGCTTCTGGCAGCTCGATAAGTCTATAAAAACTTGTATGGTTCAGGTAGCGGGTATTCAGCAGGTTTTGAGCTTGAAGGTTAAGCAACAAGGGTTGTTTGTGCAAGCGCACTTTGGTACCGACTTGCACATTTACCACCTGGTAACCAGAAGTTTTCTTTTCCGGGGGTACAATGTTATGCTGCTTACTTGTAAGGCGATAATCTATTGAGAAATAGGTATCTTCTAGAATCTGCTTGTGTTTCGGCGACCAGGTAAGGTTAAGTAGCGCCGAGGGCGGCGGCGAAAAGGGTATGGTAAAGCCTTTTTTGTCGCCGGATAACTGGCGCGCATACACGTACTCTCCTAGCAGTTCCGTCCGGAGATTCTTGAACAGGTTATACCCCAGTTGCACCTCTCCGCCATAGCGCATTACCTCACTTTGGGTGTACTGAAACACCTGGTTGCCTGCCCCATAAAAATAATCATGGTCTGGTGTTGGGTTCAGGTAAATGTAATTAGAGAAGTAATTGAAAAAAGGACTTACCTGCACCGACCATTTGTTCTCAGTCCAACTTAAACCCAGGTCCGCCTGGTAAGACTGCTCCGGTGAAAGGTTGGCATTGCCCCGCTCATAACTAAAATAATGATAATTAACGCCGTTAGCTGCCAGCTCCTTAGCAATGGGCATTCTAAAGCTTTTGCCCAAGTTGGCTTTAACCTGAAACTTGTCCAGGTTATAGTTTACCCCCGCTGACCAAACAATGCTGTTAAAGGTGCGATGGAGGTTATCGGCTCGTAGCAGGTTTTCAGAAATTTCCTCGCCTTCGGGTGTGGTGATAGCAGAGGTAAACCAATCAGTATATGCGGCAGTGCGAATTTGGCCGTAATCGTACCTTAAAGCAGCGTGCAGCAGGAAGTTGTTTGTAACGCTAATCTTATCATACACAAAGACACCAGCTGTTGTCTGTTTAAATGCAGGCACCAGAAAGCTCCACCCTCCAATGGTATTATTCTGATACTCGCTGTTGATGCCAGTCGTAAGACTGTGGCTGCCAATTGTTATATTGTCTCGGATATTTGCGGAAAGCACCTGCTTGTCGAACTCCCTCTCCAGTTCAGAAGACACTGGCTTTTCGGAAGGATACACAGGGGGCATATAGCCGTGGTTTACATAAGCGCTGTACTCCTGCCGGAAATTTCGCTGATGGCCCATCTCCATCTCCAGTTGGTGCTCCCCTAAGTTGTATTCGCTTCGGTTTATCACTTTGTAATGATCCACCTGCTGACTCGGCATCAGGATGTCGCGATTAGAGCTGTCGTGCAGTTCAGTGTTTACCCGCCTTGGCTCCAGCCCGTGTGCATTGGCAAAAAAGCCACTTTTGCTGAACACGTGGCTGAAGTAGAAAATCGACCTGAACCTGTTGCCGAGATAACCTGCCTGCAGGTGCAGCCCTGTTTCTTTACCGGCCGTATTGCGCAGGTGGTTTTTGTGTAAGTTTACAGCGTAATCATAGACATAAACTACATCGGTTGGAACTCGGTAATCGCCGTATCGCTGGTAGGTCAGGCGTGTATCAAAAAACAATTGCTTTTTTCGGCTGAACAGGTTTACTGAGGTACCATACAGGTTGTTGTTTGATTTCCCGACCATATCTACCGAACCACCTAGCGAGTTGGCTCTCGGCGGGAGGGCAGGCTTTACATTAATGGCACCGCCAATAGCATCAGACCCGTATACAAAAGAAGCGGCACCTTTCAGAATTTCTATTTCTTCGGCAGCAAACTGGTCTAGTTCCAATCCATGATCCGCTCCCCACTGCTGCCCTTCGTGCTTTACTCCTTTGTCTAACACTACTACCCTGTTAAAGCCGAGTCCGCGGATCAATGGCTTCGACTGACCAGAGCCAATTCCGATGGTACTAATGCCGGGAAGACGCTCCAGCGTTTGCATCAGGCTTCCGCCCAGGTTCCGGTTTATAAATTCGTGGTCCACCACCTCCACATTCAGTGCTTCCTCTTGCTTACGAAGCACCACGTGGTTGCCTTCTACAACTACTTCTTTAAGTTGTTTAAAAGAAGGCTTAAGCCTAATGTATAAATCCTTTTTTACCGGAAACTTAACTTCCAAGGTTTGGGACTCATACCCTGTAAAGGATAATTCCATATTACAAAAACCTTCGACTAAGCTTGAGATGGAAAAACGGCCATTTATATCAGTCTGCGTGATACGCTCTTCGGAGCTGAGCCTGACTGTTACTCCCGGTAACGGACTGTTATTTTCATCTACGACCATACCGGAAAACTGCACTGCCTGCCCTATGGCGCTGGTTTCAACCACCAAGAAAAACAGCAAAAGAATATGCTTCATGATAGAATATTGGAAGTCGGATATATGTTGATTGGCCATACTTGTCCGATGTTCTTGATTAGCCTTTAAAAGCATAATCAGACGCGATTCCTCTAACAAGAGATTTAGCCTCGTTGAATACGCTGCCTACGCTCTGCCAAGGAGAATCAGTAAAAGAATAGGATAAATTGAAATTCCCGAACAATTGAAAATATCATGTCGGACACAGTGAATTGCAACAGCCTGTTGGATTACAGATCTGCCTATTCATGTGTATGCTGGGAAAAGAAAGTACTGGACTTTGAGTTTATGAAGATTAAACTAACTAATTAGGCCTGGGGAGGGCCTTTATTGGTCCAGGAGAGAAAAGATAACTTAGATATGCTGGCAGTATAAGGTGTTAACTTTCTAGTCGCTGGAACCTGAAATTTGCTGAATTCTGACTGCTGCCCCGGCTGAAGGTGTTCATTCTGTTTATGAACGATGTATTCACAGATGTCACACTTAAACTGGAGCTTGTGAACAACAGGTTTGCCAGCTTCTTCCTCCACATGATCAGTCGAAGTAACGGCACTCTCCTCACAATGATGGTGCGCAGCCTGAATAGCAAAAAGGCTTGAAAAAAGGCACAGCATAAACAGAGCCGAGACGCTATTAAAGCGTCTTATGCAGGACATCGTATTAGGCTCTTTTCTGTACATGCAACAAAGATGCAAATTATTTATTACAAGAAATAGAGATATTATGGATTTTGATCCACATCGAAAATTTCTTAAAACAATAGCAAGGGCTTATAAAGTTGAGAAAGGAGCCACTGACATATTGGACTTAAAGTTTTTGCTAATGTTGCGTCTGAAAATAAAACAGGGCTTCTACCGCGTATAGAAGCCCTGTTTTATTTTTATTCTTCTGCCTATAACACTGTTAAATAAAACTAAATAATGGGTGTAGGTAGTTTTATCGAGCTTTTAGTAACGTTGCTCCACGTTTTGAATTTAATAATTTACCTAGAAATCATTAAAACTCTACTTCTAAAGGCGACGCTATACGTTTTGCAAAATTACTCAGATAAGCATCCCATGCTTCTTTCGAACTAAACTGTCCGCTCTTTTCCCAGCCGAAGCCAGCGTAGTAAACTAGTTGGTTTCCTTCAGGATGGGCAAGTACAAAAAGGTGGCTTTGATCACTTGTTTCAACACGATAATCCTTTACTTCTTTTACGGCAGATGGGGGCAATACAATAGCAGTACCGAGATAGGCATCATCTATCAACTCCCAATACCGAAACCACCCTTGCTCCTTATTCATTTTCACCTCTCCTTTTTTATCATGCAGTGTAAGGCCGATAGTGACATTTGGCAAAGGCTGGCTGCTCACCAAATTTACTTCGTAACGGGTAAGATTACTTCCAAGGTCTAAGCTGATGCGCTTAGTTTCGGTAATGGTGCGGCTATTGACTTGCCAAGGCTCATAAGTCAATTCAAACACCGTCCGGATTGGACCTTCAGCAATCGTTTTGTAACTGGCAAAATTCTTTGATACATACAGCTGCTCATCTTCCCAAACTCCAAGGCCACCTATGCCCCTGCTGGCTCCTACGTGGTAAGGGTCGTAGCCTTCGCCGCTGTCTTCGTGATACGCTCCAGGACGATCTATGTTGTTCTGATACCACTTGTTTATAATTGGGTAATCCACGCGCTTCAGCCAACCGTCTATGCCACTGGTAAGAGTTCCACCCTGCTCGTTCCGCTCCACCAGCTGTTGCGCTACCGGGCCGTAAGTACGGAAAGCCACGCGGTCGTTTTCCCAGGTGTAGTCGTCGGTGCGTTCGGGTACAAAGCGGGAATATGTGGTAACTTTACTTTTAGGTCGTTGTGTTCTGGCATTTGTGGCGCCTGTCAACGTAAAAGTTTTCTTGCCGTTAGGCTCCATGTCAGTCTGAAACAGGATCTCATCTACCTTTCCGTCACCATCATTGTCTACAGTCTGGCTTACCAGCACTTGCTTTGTATCATTATCATTCACTAGCAGGTTTTCTGCACCAAACTTTTCTACCAGTTCACCAAAATTAGTCACGGCTATGCTTACAGTCTCTGACTTCCGTTCTAGGGCCAACTTATTTGTTACAGTAAATGATAGGCTATTGCTATTTTGTTGGCATCCGCTCACTGCAGCCGTACAAAAATATATGGCTCCCCAGGCTGCATGCTTTACATGCTTAGTAAATCTCATGTTATTATTTGTAGCTACAGGTTGCGTTGTAATACTTTTTTAAAGAAACGGCCCTGGCGAGATGGTGTAAAATTAAAATCTTCAATCATGGCCGGAGACCAGGATGGATCAAAACACCAGACGGTATAAGAGACACCTTTTTTATCAAAATAATTTATAATGGCTTCTGCATATGTCTCATCACCGATAACAGGTATGTGTTCACCACGCTCGCCGGCACCTACAAATCCGAACTCAGTTGCAACAATAGGATAATGATCGGCTACCTTGCCCCAATCTTCCTCCCACTTTGGTTCCCATGGCTGCGATCGCTTCTGCGGATAAGGGTGCGTAACGTACGCTACATTTAGGTGCCTTACCGGATTTTCAATTACTTCATCTAGTAAATAAGCCCAGTTCATGCCAGCCACCAGATATATCTTTTCGTCATCAACCGAGTTAATTTCAGCAATAAGCTTTTCCATTACCGGCTGCCAGGTCTTCCAGCTTAACTCACCGAATTTTCCTTTATCGTCGGTAGGCTCATTATATAATTCGAAAAGCGCTGCAGTAGTATTTCCTTTGTATCTGCCGGCTACCGTTTTCCAGAAATCAACTGTTTCTTCCCACGAAGTGGCGTAGTTTGGAGAAGGATATTTGTCTTGCACGAGGTTTCCGATGGAATGCCAGTCGATGATGACATACAGGCCTGTTGCTTCTGCCATTGCCATACCCTTATCCAGCAGTTCCAGGTAGGCTTCAGGACCGCGTCGGCGCCACGCACCCGGATGCACGGCAAAACGAACCACATTACACCCCCAATTACTAGCCTCCTGGAAGAACTCCAGGTTCCAGTGCCCCTCTGTATCCAATTTATCCGGATCGGCAAAACTCACACCTTCGAGACGCACGGTTTCCCCCTTACTGTTTGTAAAAACGTTTCCACTGACTTTTAGAGCAGGTAGACCATTAGAGGCCTCTTCCTCTTTTTCAGTTTGAACTTTTGCAGCTTGTGTACAGGATACACCCCCTAACAATAAGATGATGTACAGAAACAATAAATTACTTTTCATGATAAAATTTTAAACATAATGGATGAAAAATTAATTGGAGATTCTTCTGGCCGTAAAACATTTAGCTTTGGAGGAATTGTATATGGTATTCCTTTTCTTACTTTAGCATTGAAGAACTATTGGGTTTGTTTGTTACAGTAAATTTACCTTTGAGCCGGATGTCCTGCGAGGAGCTTCCTACACGGATTTCGAAATCACCAGGCTCCACTACCCAGTTCATGTCTCGGTCGTAGAGTGATAAATCATTGGGACGCAGCAGAAAGGTAATTGTCCGGCGCTCGCCCGGTGCCAGTGTAACACGCTCAAATCCACGGAGCTGACTTTCGTAGGTGGTAACACTACTTATCATATCGCGCACGTATAACTGCACTACCTCGTCGCCTTTTACCTTGCCAGCATTTCTTACCTCCAGCTGCACCGTCACTTCGCCTGTGCTTTCCTGTTTGTTTGGTATAATCACCAGCTTTTCGTATTCGAAAGTAGTATAGCTTAAGCCATACCCGAAGGGATACAAAGGCCCGTTAACCCTAGTTTTTCCGTAGCCGTTGTTCCCCGAAGCAGGCTGGTCGGCATGGGAGCCTGGTTTAAATGGAAAATTCATTTCAAGCTGCCCGACTGATTTTGGAAAAGTGACAGGAAGTTTACCGCCTGGGTTGTAATCTCCGAAAATGGCTTCTGCAATGGCTGTTCCTGCCGAGGGGCCAGGAAACCAGGCTTCCAGGATTGCTGGCAGATGCGCATCTGCCCAGTTCACAGTAAGAGGCCTGCCGTTGATTAATATTACAATAACAGGTTTACCTGTGGCATGCAGCGCTTGTAGCAGTTTTTCCTGGTGGCCCGGCAGGTCGAGGCTTGTACGACTCAGGCTTTCTCCTACCCGCTCCTCGTCTTCGCCTACTACTGCAATAACCATATCCGACTGTTTCGCTCTGGCAACGGCTTTGGCTATCTGCTCTTCCTCTTTTGCTGTTAGTGCCAGAGGTAGCAATTCTGTGTTAGGCCACCCCTCGTTCACAATATCACAGCCTTTAACATAATCGAACTGCACCTGATTAGTTTGATACTGCTTTAGGCCTTCCAGCACCGATACTCCTTTGTTGTTCGACGGCCCATACCGGCTAACCGTAAACTTCGTTTCATTGGCGAGCGGCCCGGTAACCAAAATCCGGCTTTTCTTATTCTTGTTTAAGGGCAACGTGTTATCACTGTTCTTGAGCAGCACCAGCGATTCCCGGTTCAGTTGCAGGGCAAATTCGGCAGCTTCTTTTGTGTGCACCAGTTTATCGGCCTGCTTCGGGTCCTGCACGTAAGGTTGATCGAATAAGCCTAATTGAAATTTAACCCGAAGGACTTCGCTAACATTTCGGTTTAAGGTTTCAAGTGGCACTTTGCCTTCCTTCACCGATTCCCGGAGATTCAGAATAAAATCTTCTGGTTTACGGAAGTTCGTCCAGACGTTAAGGCCTGCACCAACAGCCTGCTCTATTGCTTCTTTGAAGTCTGCTGCCACATGGTGTTTAGTGGCTATAAATTCAACCGCCTCGCTGTCAGACACTACGTAGCCGTTAAAGCCATACTGCTCGCGCAACAATTCCCGCAGGAAATAATGGCTTCCGGACACTGGAATACCATCCCAGTCGTTATAGCTACTCATGATGCCCAGCGGCTTGGCTTCCTGTACTACCCTTCTAAACGGATAAAGGTAGAGCTGGTGCATCTCTCGGGGTGCCACATGCGGATCGGTGCGGGCATTACCGTCTCTGCCGCCTTTGGGCACACTGTACACGGCATAGTGTTTTAAGGTAGAAGCAACTCCTTCGTTTTGAATACCCGTTACCATCTGTTTCCCCAACTCAGCAATCAGAAAAGGATCTTCGCTATAGCATTCTACCACGCGCCCCCAACGTGGGTCGCGTGCCGGGTCCAGAATTGGTGCATAAACGTTGGTATATCCTAAGGCTTTGGCTTCGCGACCTACGATGTGCCCTGCCTGTCGTACCAGGTTTTTGTTCCAAGTACTACCAATGCCAATGGGAGCGCACAAGGGAGTGGCCCTGTCATGGCAAAGGCCATGAATGCCTTCGTTTGTGAAATCTACCGGTATACCTAAGCGTGTTTCTTCCACAAACCACTTCTGTACGGTATTAATGGCAGCTGCATGCTTGCTATATGGAAAAGAGTACTGACTCTGCGCACGCGGATGGTTGGCAAGGCTGTTCAGGTGCTCATCTATGTTAGCGATTCCGTCCTTCCAGATGGCATCTTTCCATTCGTGCGTTGGCAGCTCGTCTTTCAGCACCCTTCCAAAGCCATACAAAGTCGCCGCCTGGTTTGTTTTTTCTTCCAGCGTCATCTGGCTCAACAGGTCCTCCACCCGGACATCCATAGGCTGTGCCGTATCTTCGAACAGGTCTTTCTTGCCGTTTTTATTGAAGTCGATCCACCCTTTATGGTATATCTTCCGTTTGCTACTTTGCTTTTGGGCAAAAGAGTTGTGGCTGTTGAGGAGGATCATTGTTGCCAGCAGTAAAACCGGCAGGCACTTTTTTTCCATTCGATTTTTGTTGATGGATTTGTTGACTTTCTTTTTTTCCATTCTTATCCCCCTCCCATCATTACCAGGATGCGCATTCGAGCAGTAGCGAAACATCTCTACTATAGTAGCACATCGGCAGAAAATTCATCCTTGCTGCTTGCCGTTACAGGCTCTAGCTCTTTGCGGTAAGGAATGGACGACTGGGCACCCATGCGAGTCACTGAGATGGCAGAGGCCCTGCAGGCAAAAGCGACAGCTTCCTGCATCGTTTTGTTTTCTGCCAGTGCCACCGCTAGTGCCCCATTAAAGCAGTCGCCAGCGGCTGTGCTATCAATCGCCTCTACTTCAGGAGCGGGAATGAGGCCTGAATAGGTTGCATTATGCAGATAGGCTCCCTTGGCTCCAAGCGTAAGAATAATGTTCAATACTCCTAACTCCTGCAGCTTGCAAGCTGCCCTTTTTGCAGTTTCCAGGTCTACTACCCGCACCCCTGTTAGCACCTCTGCCTCCGACTCATTTGGCGTAATCAGGTACAAAAGCGGAAACAGGTTTGATGTTAGCACGCGCGCAGGGGCAGGGTTAAGAAGTACCTTGAGGCCCTTCTCATGGCTTTTCCTGATTACATGTTCTACTGTATTTACTGGTATTTCCAACTGTATCAGTACTAGGGTGTTGCTTTCTACCAGTTCCAGCGCCGCTTCAATATCTTCCGGAAATAGCCGGCCATTAGATCCGGGGGCCACTGTAATGCAGTTTTCTCCCCTTCCGTCTACTTTAATGATGGCCACACCAGAAGGATACTCTGCATCTATTTTGATGAACTTGTTATCAATGGTTTCTTTCTGAAACTGCTGTAAGGCCTGCTTCCCGAAAATATCGTTTCCTACCTTGGTAATAAAAGTTACCTGGCCTCCTAAACGGGCTGCCGCCACCGCTTGGTTAGCACCTTTTCCACCCGGATTCATAAAAAAATTTCCACCAATAACGGTCTCACCTGGCAGGGGAAGCTTAGTAGATTTAATTACCATATCGGTATTAGAACTACCTACTACAAGAATTTTTCCGTACATATTTTACAAGGATAGATATTGATTTTCCCAGCTCAATACAGGCTTTTTCCGTACCTGATCGCTGACTGATGGGCTTCTTATTAAAATTATATAATTAAATGTATATTCTACATTAAAAAAACTGGCAATTGGACATTTCTAAAGGCCATAAAAGACCGTTTATTTTGACTTTTGCTAATTAATTCCCCCTGAAATAAGTATTTCTATCTGCAGACAGCTCCTGATTCTAGACTTTGAATTTAACTATCAGTCGTTTTTTTTAAGCTTAAGAATATCCGGCAGGTAAACAGAACCTTTTCAGCTTGCATACCATTTGGTTGGCAAGGTTAACAAACCAAGAAAGCTATAGCCTGGAACAGATAAATTATTCTAATAAAAAGGGGCTTCCAGAGGCTATTTCAACATTTTTCGCAGAAGGGGCCTTATAACTACCTTTTTTTGAGATAGGCTTTTACTTTCTTGCTGCATTACAAAACGCTCGCAGTAGCTGTACAAATCGCTGAATCTTACTTAGCCAATACTAACTCCTCTCATTCTTAAACAAGAAGAAGCGCCCCATACAACCAATTATTCTAATGAAAAGGGCCTTCCAGAGTAAAAATGATCATTTATAGGCTTGGGCTTCTGTATTGAATTAAACAACTCTTCCCATCGCTGGCTGGTGATAAGGTTGGCTGTTTCTAGTAGCATGAGGCTGCACCCACTGTTCGATCAGTTGAGCAGGTGGTATATGTGCCATAAGGGATTAGTTATATGTTGGTTTCAAGCCTTTGTTCATTCTTTCCAGGCGCAGCATTCCTTCTATAAAATAATAGTCGGCATAGTTGAGTGGCACATCTACCTCGGAGTTATTCGGCATGTGGCCGGTACAATGCATGAGCACGAAATTGTTGTTGCTCTTAGGTTTGGCTAAGTAAGCAGGCGTGGCCAGTGTGGACAACATTTGGGTAGCTGCGCTTTTGTATGCTTCGCCTTTTGCACCAGAGTACCCGCTTAATTCCAATAAGCCGGATGCAGCAATGGCGGCGGCTGAGGCGTCGCGTGGCAAATCCGGACGAGACGGTGCATCAAAGTCCCAGTAGGGTACTTTATCGGATGGCATGTTTTTATGGTTTATAAAGAATTCGGCTATCCCTTGTGCATGTTTCAGAAAACGTTCGTCTTTTGTTTCGCGGTAAGCTACTGTAAAGCCATACAGTCCCCAGGCCTGCCCTCGGGCCCAGGCAGAGGCATCTGCATAGCCTTGGTGGGTTTGCTTTATTCTTGCTTTTCCGGAAACAGTATCGTAGTCTATAACATGGTAGCTGCTAAAATCTGGGCGAAAGTGGTTATTTAGTGTGGTGATGGCGTGTTGAGTGGCAACAGCTGCATAAATAGGATCTCCGGTTTCTTTTGAGGCCCAGTATAACATCTCCAGGTTCATCATGTTATCTATAATAACTGGGAACTGCCAAACCTCCTTGTTAAAATCCCATGAACGAATGGCTCCTGTTCTTTCGTCGAACCTCGACATCAACGACTTTGCCCCCTCAATCAGAATATCGCGGTACGCTGGATCTCTGGTGAGGCGGTAGCCGTTGCCGAAGCTGCAGTAGAGCATAAATCCTAAGTCGTGGGTAGTTTTATTGAATTGTTCTTTCGCTAAGCCAGCTGTCCAGTTTCGCGCCATCTTTTCCCAGTTTCTATCTTTTGTGTAATCGTACATATACCAAAGCGAACCTGGGAAAAATCCGCTTGTCCAGTCATCAGAGGTCACAGTGGCTAGGCTGCCGTCCTTGTTGGTGGACCGGGGATAGCGGGTAACGTCGGTGTTTGCCTGGGCCATGGCCTTCAGTTGCTGTTCCACTCTTTGCATGGTCGTTTCTACAGGAATCTTCTCCTGTTGCAGAAACTTAAAACCTAGTACAAGAACTAAGGCTATAATGGCAGTTAAAGGGAGGTAAAATTTCATGATTCTTTTTATTTCTAAAATTTTTATAATCCGCTCAAGTTGCTTTGCTTATTCCCCCCGGCTGCCTTTTCTGCTACGATCTCAAACAACATTCTATCTATTTTCTGGGGCCGCATCACTTTAAAGCTGATGCGATAAATGCTATCCCCCCAGTTCTGGATAATTCCCTGGTCTTCCTTTGCCTCGAGCTTAAGCTTTTCTATTATGGGCTGCATCTGGTCCGGGTTGTATTTCACTATAAAATTCTGGGCCTGCCCTTCTTTTGTTTTATAGTGTATGAGCAGTTCACCGGGCTTTCTGACTTCGGCCGGATAGCATGTCATCAGGTGCTGGGTTAATTCCTTCGCCTGGCCGAGGTCGATGACATCTGTTACCTGAACATTTTTCCCGCGGTTTAGCTTCACGGTACGATGCCAACTGTTAATGCCAGCTTCAGCCGGGTAAGCACCTGCCATATTTAATGTAAACGCTGCAAAGGTTTTCCCTTGGTTATACAGCACCTGTGTCGCTTTATACTCCCTGCCTGGCAGTTGTGTTAGCCCGTTTATAGTGGGTGTGTTATGGTAATCGGAGCAGTTACTCCAGATTTCGTAGCGTCCCGTCTTGCTGAACGTCTTACTCGTGTAGGTGCCGCGGCCAGCATCTATCAGCAGCGGTTGCCCGTTGTAATACACCACATAATTGCCAATGTCGTTGTGGTTGTGGCTTTCGTCGTTATGGCCACCTTTGGCAGCTACATAAAAGCCTTTGGTTGAGCCGCCGTTGTCGCGGGCCATCATGACCTGCAGGTCTGGCAGCCATACGTCTTTAGGTAGGGGAAGCCGCTTTTTTGCCTGTCGGAATTCCTCCTGCATAAAAAGGCTGAAAAAATTTCTGAAATAATGGAAGCGCTCCAGTTGCCCGTCCACCGGCTCGTGATAATAAGCTCCAAACTGCATCATGTCGGTGTCTTTTATATCTTTTCCGTACCGGTAAATCATTTCGGCCGACATTGTAGGATTTGGAACGGCATCTGCAAAATTCAGGAACTGATTGCTGCTTATCTGGGCACGATATATAAACTTACCCATATTCTTAAACTTCTCATTCTGGTACACATAGCCAAAAGCGTTGTTGCTGGCCAAGTTCAACAACGAGATATTATCATATAAAGCAGCAGAGGCATGGTCCCAGTAGCCCGGCCCTTCGTCACAGCCTCCATCAGGGTAGTAAGGGTCCAAGAACTCGTCCAGAACCTGAAGCGCCTTATATACCATGTCGCTTCTTTTCAGTTCATCTTTCTCCAGCAGTAGAGCCGAATTTAGCCAGTTCGATGTAATCCAGGGATTCCAGTTGTTTGGGGGCCTGCCATCGTCACCACTTGCCATCCAGAAATGCTTTGTCGTCATAACAGGCTCGAACATCCGCTTATTTACTTCATGATAAATCCTTTTGCGGATTTGGGGCGAAACAGCATCCAGCTTTTCTCCTAGAAAATAATCTACCCATGCCAGGTATACTGCGGTTTCAGCGGCGAACAGATCTACAAACGGATCAGCTACATTAATAAGGCCTGCGTGCTCCGGGGTGCTGGGCAGGTGCGCCGGCACTCCCCAGAAAGATTCCTCACAAATAGACCACACCCCATTGATAATGGGATCGATAAAACGGCCTTTGTTCTCATAAATTTCAGCCAGAAGCAGCGTACCCAGCACTTTTCTTTTTGAGAAGCTGATATTCTGGTACTCGTCCCGGTCGCCTGTTCGCACAATCAGAAGCGATTTGGTTGCAGGAATTGATGGCCATTCATAATCCAAAAATTTTTCAGCCTCTTTTAAGTAGGCTTCCATTGCTTTTTGATCTGCATTTGCCCAACCATCCCGGTTCTGTAACCTCGGGAAAGGTTCCCAGCTTGCCATTGGTATAAGCTTAGCCTTTAATTCATCTTTAGTGAATTTGCTGCTTAGCAGTTTTTTCTCCTGTGCCTGCCCTTGCAGCCAGACCAGAATAAAAACGAACAGAAACAATCTTTTTATCATGTTATACCTTCAGCTGTTTATTGTTATTGAATTAGAGGAGGCACCTTACTTTATGCGCCTGGGCTTTTCAAAATCTTTTGTCATGTTATAGGGCAGTTCCCACACCTTTTTTCCATTTTTGTTCGAGAAGTATAGCTTCGATTCAGAAAACTTATCTGCATTTCCGTCTGCCCAAAAGGCATAAAAATCGGGGTGGGCAGCTAAGGGCCTGCGGGCGTAGGAATGGTTGCGAGAGCTATTATTAGTCAGGTTGCGTTTCTTTTTCCAATCTTTCCCGTTGTTTTTACTTACCCAGAGCGCCATTTCGCCACCTGTGCCATACAGCTGAGGACCAGGCTCAGTAGGCCCTATAATTTCCCAATAGTCGTTGTTGATGTAGAGCGAACCCATATCGTAATTATGGGTCGACTCCAACACTTTGCGAATATTCCACTTGCCATATTCCCAGTGTATAAGCTGCCACTCGTGCGGGTTGCCTTTCGGCCCGGGCTGATGATGGTTGCTAATAACAGCCAGTATAACAGGGTTGCCGTTCTTATCGAAGTTCAGGTCGTTGAGGTACACCAGCTTGCCTTCAGCTTCATAAGGATGCACCAAAGCTGCATTCTGCACAGCAGTTAAGGGAGTAGAAACTGGTTTGCCATCTACGGTAGTCCATGTATTACCCAGGTTCTCTGTTTGAAGCAGGTACAGGTTGGTTCGCTTGTCGGCATTGTTACCCGGCAGGTAATTAAACACTGACACAAGTTTGTTTCCCTGCATGCCTGATAGTTGGTAATGCCCACCCATGCTGGCCAATTTTTGACCAGGTGCCCAGGTCCTGCCGTCGGCGCTGGTGTTCCAATACAGTTCCCGACCCTTAGTATAGCGGGTAAACAAGTGCACAAACCCTTTTCCCGGCACCCACCAGGGCTGCGGATATGTCATGTCGCCTTTGTACATCTCATCAAAAGCATCGATCTCGTATGGGCGACGGCTTTTAAAAATGAAACCTAATCTGGTAACGTTACGGCCACTTACAAACACCCAGATATAACCCTGGGCATCTATGGCAACAGAAGCATTATCGTGTGGGTCATCTACGCCAGCTTTATCATGTACCACAACTGGTTTAGGTACTATGCCTTTGTTATGGTCATAGTAAGAAAGCATAATCAGCAGGTGTTTCTCATGCTGCTGGCGGGTGCCTCCGTAGACGAAGAATGTTTTGTTAACTTCGGGTGCATAAATAGCCACCGGATTGTGGTTGGCAGTGTAGGTGCCAAGCCCACCTGAATATTTATCTCCATACTCTGAAAACTGCCCCAATGTAAACCAGATGCCTTTGTAGCCGTCTGCCTTTATATTCTGTGCCCCTACAATTTCCGGCACCAGTATCAACAGCAGATAAGCATAAATTAGGTACTTATAACTTAGTCTATTCATTCAAACAAAATTTGGGGTTATCGTTCCTACTAGTGTAATAGCAGGAGTCGCTATTTTTTTGTTGGTTTGGCTATAGTATATTTTTCCAGTACTTTCATTTGGGGCTGATCTTTGCCTTCACGGGGCTCCACTGCCATAAAGTGTTTTCCCCACCACGGCCCGGCTGCCCAGTAGGTGCCACCAACACCATTTTGCTGGAGGTACTGAAGCAGGTTATCTAATGTTACCAGCCACCTTTCATCCTTATCCGGGATGCCGTACTCCCCAATAAAACCTCTAAACTTATTTTGCTGCAACCATTCCACAAAAGGCCTTGCCCGCTCTACACCCCTGTCAGGGCTGCCTCCTTCTTCTTCGTAGCTTTTAGGATATGTACCGGAACCATCGGCATCAAAATAGAGGTGCGCTTCAAAGATCAGGTTGCGCGACGGGTCTTTTAAATTTTTAAGATTGTCGCTGTATTGTAACCATTTGGCAGCAGAACTCCAGTGATCTCCTCCTACTACAATGGGAGTTGTTTTGTCTGTTTCTCTTATTTCGTTGATGCTTGCCTGTGCAATAGAGAACCATGGAGTGGCAGGCAGCATATCATAAGGTTCGTTCATGAGACCATAGCCCCAGATATTGTCATAGTCTTTAAACTCATTTGCCAGCCTCCCCCAGAGATCGGCTAAGGCGCCTGTTGGTAGTTCCGGCGATCCTATCAAAAGATATTTACCATTGACATTTCGGCGGCAGTAGTTGTGCAGGTCCAGTAGCACCCACTGGTTCCGGACTCTGGCTCCATCCACTACTGATTTTAATCGTGCAAGCTCCACCTGGTCGAGGTCTGCGTTCAGCGAGTGCTGTATCCTATCCCACTTAAATGGCAGTCTTATGAGCGAGAAATTCTTTGACTTCATGTAATCTAGCTGCTTACTAGTAGGGTATGTGTAGTCTACACCAAAAACACCTGGTTTATTTTTACCAAAATCGGCACCGGCCTGGTTTAACCCGAAAAACATGGTGCCTTTATCGGTCATTGCGGGAAGGGCTTTCAGTTCATACCTGTGGGGAATTGGCTGGCTTAAAGCATACATGGAGTCTCGAAGTTCCACCAACTTTGCTTCCATTGCCTTTTCCTGGGGCTTTAATACCAAATAGTTAGTGAAGTACTTTTGGGCTTCGGCATATTTTCTGCCGTCGTTTGTGTTAAGAAAGTTTAGCCTGTTCGTTATAAATTCCTCAACTGTTGCTGTTTCTGCATCCCAAAGCTCTGCAGGCAGGTGGCGGTATTGCACCCACTTAATGTCGCGAAGCTGGTGCTGCACAGTTCTATAACTTGCGGCAATATCTTTCACCTTCAGGGCCTGCTGGTACTGTGGACTGTGACGGTAACTGGTCAGATTTACTCCTTCGGCCAGCTCGTTGTGATTAAAGGTGGCAATAAAGGTTTCGTCTATGGAGAGAGAGTATCTGCCTTTTTTCAGTTTTGAAACCTTCAGCATCTCCCGGTTCAGCTGCTCATTAAATGGAATCAGGCTCAGCGCCAGGTTTGTCTGTGGTTCATCTGCCAGCGGAAAAGGCAGGCTTTCTGCTTTTAGCTCAAATGAAACAGTTCCTTTACCTGTTTTAAGTGCGGAAATGGTGCAGTTCGTGCTTTCCTTCACAGCGCCTTTCTCTATGGTTACTGCCGCTACCGTTTGTGGTGCATTTGTCTCCTTCAGGAACTGGTAGGCCATAATCAGGTCACCGGTAGCCCATGGGTGAATCCTGTCTATGCTGATGATGGTGGAGGCCGGATCGCGTTGCTGTAGCCGCTGATTTGTTTCATTCATGAAACCGAAGTAATCCACCACTTGGGCATTATATTTTTTTGCCAGTTCTTCTACAATCTTTGTACACTGCTGCAGCGCATCGTTTACACCTGCATGATTGTCGGTAGCTAACCGGGCGGTTTGGTCGTAAATAGTTGGCTGCTGCAGGATGATCTTTGTTCCTGTCTGCGACAACTTTTGAAGTACTTTATCCAGGTGGTTGCGGTAATTTGAAATAGCCTCCTGCTTTTTCTGCACCAGCCCCTCCTCCCATTGTCGCGATGGTGCATATAATGCCCTGTTCACATCATTCATCCCGGCCATTAGCACCGACCAGTCCGCCTGCTTTGGGATAATTTCACTGTCTAGGCGCCTGAAAATATCGTTAGCGTTGTCGCCACTGATGCCTGAGTTATAAAAGGTAACTTTCTGATTAGGAAAGCGGGTAGCATAGTAAAGCAGCACATGGAGGTGGTACTCGCCGCCATGTGTAATGCTATTCCCGATAAAATTAATTTTCTCTCCAGATTTAAACAAAGAGCCTTCTTGTACCTGTGCATACCCAGGTACAGAGTGGAGTAGCGCCAGGAACAGGCTTACTATTATTTTTTTAAGGGTCATAAGAAATGTATTAATGTCAATGCCAAACAATTCTAAACATGGATTGCACATGCCTTACCGCCACAGTGGCAAATGGAAATGGCAACCAAAATTTAAAGCGATTGTTACCCGCATTGAAAACGGATTACCAAGAGTCGTTAGAGCTAAAGGTGGGGGAACAACAACACTTGTAGCGTTCCCCCTTAAGTTTTATTTAAGCTGAGCACTCTAATAACTACAAAGAGCACTTACCCATGAATTTTATTAAAGAGCATACCGCTTGATACTGATGCGCGCAGACTTATTTGTATTATCAACTGCATTTACAAAAATGTAGGCTCTATACTTACCATCAGCAGTTTCCACCCAGGCTCCTGATTCAGCTTTCATGTTAATTCCATAATTTGGAGCATCAGAAAGGTCAAGCTGCTGAAAGTCCAGGTCATCGATAAAAATCCCAAACTGCAGGCGGGCTAACTGTTGATCTCTCAGCCCCCATGCTTTTCTTAACCTGGTGCTTTTGTTTACACCAGCGGGAAGCGCCACGGATGGCAGGTATTGAGGATCAGCGGCAGGCGATACAAGTGAATGAGCAAAAGTGACACTGGGCATCTCACGATAAAGGTATACCAGGTCTATGTTGCCAGGATTGGCAGCGGCTGCGGTTTCATCGTAAACTGCCATATCTGCAATAGAGATGTAACTATTCTCTCCATCTTTTACATTTAAGTCGAGTACCATATCCATTCTGGAGACATCGTAAGGTCCCATGGAGTAAGACACATTTTCACCAGTACTGCTGATTGCCGAAAAAGTAAAAGTTACCTTTTGCCCACGGGCAGCCTCTGGTACAACATAATAATAGCGGAGAGTAGCAGCACAAGTATCGGCAGTAAAAGCCACCCTGCTTTTATTACCTTCTGTTACTGAAGGCTCCCCTACTATCACGCCAACATCTACACGGCTTAGATTAGTATGGTAAGACTGGTTGTCCAGGTAGGTTCCCGGAGCTCCAGGAATAGAAGCTTCCACCTGGGCCGACAAAATCTTACCTTTTACTTGCGGCAGCGCCATAGCATAGGCGAATTCCATATTTTTGCCGATCAGGTTAGGGCCCAGGTTACGTTTAATTGCCGTATTCTGGAAATCAGAACTTAATGTTGGAATAGCGTATTCTTCTTCCTTACAGGCTCCCATTAGCAGAAGCAACGACAGCAGGTACGAAAGTCTGATGAGATGTTTACGTTGCATAATCATTTCTTTTATTAGCCTATAAATCTACTGTTGAACTGAAACTCGGACGGTATAAGGCTTTCTGACTTGCCTGTTACCGGAAACCACTGTAAATACTTTGGGTTCATCCAAATTAGAAAAGTCCATTTTGCCGGTAATCTTTGGATCAAGTTTAGCATCTGTTACCAGTGAAAACTGCGGGTAAACATTTCGCAGGTCCGTACCAAAAAAGACTTCCACATCTATAGTGCAGGCAACGGTGTCTATAACTGGGTTTTTACTTCGTACGGTTTGAAGATCGGAACCCAGCAATTCGAAATTACTTACATAACATTGTGCCCTCTTTGTGATAAGCAAGCCATCCTCATCAATAGGGAAATCATCTTTGCAACTAACCCATACAAGGGGGAATAGCATACAGAGCGTTAATACTTTTATAAATCTTTTCATGTTAAACAATTTAAAATTTCTTACAGATACCTAACAGTTCCTTGCTTATAGCCACGGCGTATTCTGAGTTAGATTCGGGTTACGGTCACGCTCCCCTGGCGGAATTCTAAAAATGTAGTTTTGCTGGTACTCCCGCTCCTGCGTATTTTGGTAGTAGCGCTCTACATTAGAGCCATAGGTGTTGATGCTCCATACGCCCTCTCCACCAGGCTGCCCCCATACCCGCTCAAGTGCTCTCCACCTCCTAAGATCGAAGGCACGGTGCCCCTCTCCGTAGAGCTCAATAATACGCTCCTGTTCGATGGCAGCAAAAAAGGCTTCTTTACCACTTACCTTGTCGGCTCCCAATGGCGGCAAGTTTCCTCTGTGCCTTACCCTATTCACTAATTCTATCGCATCTGCCTGCGGACCATTCACAGCATTTGTGGCCTCGGCATACATAAGATAGACATCTGCCAGTCGCATTACAGGCCAGGCGAAGTCGCCTTCACTACGGCCTTGTCCTGCATAGTTGCGGACAAACTTTCGGAACACATATCCTGAGTTGGTTCCATCGGTGTTATAGGTAGTATACTCTACTCCGTCAATAACAACTTTCGCTCCCCAGGTTCTGAAAATAAAAGGCACCATGCCAGTTTCTTTCAGGGAGTTCATGCCCATGCTCATTTCATAATCCCACATAATAGAAGACTTCATGCGGTAGTCGCGATTAGCATAACTCTGCGGGTTAACTGCTGAGTTAGGTGTAGTTCTAGCTCCAGGAATATTAGCATCCATTGGAATCAGCTTTGGAGCAAAATCACCTGTTAAGGTAGATTGGTACCTGTCCGCTATCTCATACCGAGGCGACACCCAAACCTGTGAATTCTCGTGTGATCGACCTGCGAAGTCGCGCATCAATTCTTCGCCTTGTCCCGTTCCTACCCCACCGTGCGTAAACGACATAATCATTTCTGGATCACCGTTCGCAATTGGGGTAAATAGATAGTAGTAGTTTGGTAGTACATCTGCCTTACCCAACTCACCAACATTGCCTGGCTCACCACCGCGGAAAAGAGTGAGGCCAAAATTGTCTATGACCGCTTTAAAATCTGCAGCTGCAGCAAGGTAGGCTACATCGGCGGCCGCGGCGTCAGGCTTGAAATTTTCCAGCTCCGGCCAGCCAAATTTGTTCCAGCTAGCCCAATAAAGCTGTAGCTTACCTCGGAAAGCAAGGGCCGCTGGTTTACCTGCCCGACCAACTGCAGTAGGCTTTATCGGAAGCTTTTCATACGCATAGGTAAAGTCAGCCATGATAGAATCTTTTACCTGTGCTATAGGCAGTCGGGCAAGAGTTGCAACTTCAGAATTATCGAATACCTGGTGTCCTATATAAGGTACATCGCCCCACATAGAAATAAGCCGAAAATAAACCATACCTCTCAGCAGGCGTGCTTCTGCAATTACAGTCTCCAGTTCTGCAACGCTTCCAGGAGTGGCTGTAGGCAGCATGCGTTTCACATTATCTATAACATAGTTGGTTCTGTGAACGCCACCGTAAAGAAAACGGTACATATCGTCGAAGCTGCTGGCATAGCCAGTAGGCCTGAAGTTGCCATTGGTATAGGCAGCTCCAAGTCTTAAATTGCCACTAGTACTAGCGCTAACACCTCTTATTCTTACAAATTCAGTCTGCCCCTCAAAATAGTAATCCCGATCAAAGAGTGGCCTTACCGCAGCATAGGCTCCGTGCAGGGCATAGGTGGCATCTTCCGTAGTTTTCCAGAAGGCCGCAGCACCTAATTGGTCAGTTGGCTGCTGATCCAGCAAATCATCTTTGCACGAACTCTGGCAAAGCATCATAGCTGCCACAACAGGCAGAAAAAATATTTTGGATTTAATTCTTAATCTATTCATGACACCAACGAATTTTATAGGCTCAGATTAACACCTAATGAGTATGATTTTACAATTGGATACAGATCGTTTCTGTTGCCTTCCTTTTCCGGATCAAGTCCTCGGAATGAGGTAAAGGTTTTCAGGTTTTCAGCTGATCCGAAGATGCGCAAACTTTTAATTCCCGCTTTGCCTAGCAGTGTTTTAGGCAGGTTGTAGCCCAGTTGCAGGTTCTTGATTCGCAAGAAGCTCATATCATCGAGCCAAAACGTTGTTTCCACCTGGTTAGAAGTTCCGTTCAGGCGTGGCCATGCTCCCTGCCGATTCTCTACCGACCAAGGGTTGTTCCAGTGTTCCCAGGTAGAGGCATAACGGCTGGATGGAAGGTTAACTGTGTTGTGGTTATTGAGCCAGTAGTCTTTACGGCCGGCAGAACCTTGCAGGAACACCACTAAATCAAAGTTTTTCCAGGCAACATTCGTATTCAAGCCAAAATTAGTGGAGGGCCTGTCTCGCTGCACATTCGGATAAGCTTTTCGGTCGTTGTCGTCGATACGGCCATCACCATTCAAATCTTCGCGTAAAATGTCACCTGGAGAGGCGCCTTGTGGCGTTGCATTATAAATATCCTGCCAGGTTTGGGCGATACCCAAATCTTCATAAGAATACAGGAAATGGTATGGCATATCAATAAAAGTATTGCCTCTGCCCAGGAACTCGTTCCACAGTTCCAGCCTGCTTCTATTGAAGGATGCATTTAGGCTGGCGCCGTAGCTAAACTGACCAATTCTGTCTCTCCAGGTTATGTTGGTTTCAATTCCGCGGTTCCGGAGGTTACCTATGTTTCTCCGGGGTGCATTATAAGCACCTCGCAACAAAATAGACAAATCGGAAGGCCGATTCATACCAGTAGTTAAGCGATCGTAGTAATCGACTTCAGTTGTTAAGCGATTATTGAGGAAGGACAAATCTAAACCCAGGTTAAATACGTTAGTCTTTTCCCAGGAAAGGTTTCTGTTTACCATCTGGCTGTATACAAACCCTTTCACAATATTGCCGCCAATCATGTAGTTGTTTGCACTTAGAATTTCCTGTTGCTCGTAGCGATTTACACCGCTGTTATTACCCAGGCTACCATAAGAAGCACGAAGCTTACCATCTGTAATAACTCTACCGACCAAACCACTCAGGAACTTCTCTTCCATGAATCGCCAGCCAACCGACGCAGATGGGAAGAAACCGTAGCGGTGTCCATCCAAAAACTTAGAAGAACCATCGTAGCGGAAGGAAGCCTCAAAGAGGTATTTATTGAACGCAGCATAATTTAAACGACCTACATAAGAGCGCAAACCTTCAGCACTGGATGTTCCTCCGGTTGTCTGAACATCAGTTAAGGCTGCGTCGATTTCGCGAAGGGACGGATGCAAGCGGTCGTTTCTTGAACTTGATTGGGACCGCTCATACCAGTACTCTTCACTATACACACCAAGGGCTCTGAATTCATGGTTTTTACCGAAAGACTTGTTATAATCCAGTCGCCCAGTGAACATGGTTTTGTGTCCGGTATCTGTAAAGTTTTGCACTGGCGCGTTAGGTCCCACATATACACGGCTTCCGTAGGAGTCTGTCTGAAAGTTGTAAGCCCGGTTAGGTATATCTGCTCGCGAAATAAATTGGTTATTGTAATTAATGGCATAATCTACACGCGCTTGCAAACCCTCAATTGGTGACCAATCAAAGAACATGGTACCATTCGCCTCCTGACGTTCCTGCTTCGTCATGTTATTCACAAAAACAGTGTAGGGATTAAAAGCCTGTGGGTCTTCTCCGTAGGCCATTACCCCGCCAAAATGACCGGATACTGGATCGTACGGCAGGATACCAGCCACTGCAAATTGCATATCATACCCATTACTAGCACCACCGTCTGTAAAGCCTTCCCCGAAAGAATAATCAAACCTGGAGCTATTCCCGTTCAGCTTTACTCCTACGTTCATGTTGTGCCTTACCTGGTAATCATAGTTAATGCGGGCGTTATATTGCTTATAGTCATTATTAATTTGAAGACCCTTTTGGTCTAAAGCCCCCACTGAGATGTAGAAATTGGAACCGTCGGTACCGCCGGATGCAGAAAGGTTGTGGCGCTGAATAGAACCATTTCGCATCATTACATCCCACCAATCAGTGTTTGGGTAACGTATTGGGTCTATCATGCCTAATGCCATCCATTGGTCGATGGTGCCGTACCGAAAGTTCAGGTTCTCTGGTAAGGTGTTAACAGAGGCAGCACGCTGATGCACGGTAAGCGCACGAGCATAATCCGACATAAAATCATAAGCTTTGGTAGGTCTTTCGAGTGCATTGGTACTGGTAAAATTGATCGTTGGTTTCTTCCCCTTCCCAGACTTCGTTGTAATCAAAATTACACCATTCGCTCCCCTTGTGCCATACACAGAGGCCGAGGCTGCATCTTTTAAAACTGAGATCGACTCTACATCATTCATGTCGATGCGGTTAATATCTACATCTGGCATACCATCTACCACAACCAAAGGACTACTGTTATTAACCGTACCCAGACCACGAATTATCAGGCTGGCCTGGTTTCTACCGGCCATACCAGTAGACTGGCTGGCAGCTAAACCAGGCACAAGACCAGCAAGACCAGATGAAACGTTGGGAACTGCACGGCTCGATAACTGCTCATCCACCTTCACCATCGATACAGCCCCTGTTGCGTGAGTTTTTTTCTGAGTGCCGTAACCCACCACGATTACCTCCTCCAGCGTTTTTTGATCTGATTCTAAGGCGACATTAAAAACGGCCTGGTTACCAATAGGAATCTCTTTGGTTGTGAAACCCACAAATGTGAAAACCAAAATTCCAGTATTGTCTGGCACTGATAAAGAAAACCTCCCGTCTACGTCTGTAGCTGTTCCGATTGATGTACCTTTTACCATAACATTAACTCCTGGCAAAGGCCCTCCATCCTTATCTACAACTACTCCACTAATATCAATAGCAGCAAAAGCAGGAAGTCTTACCTCTGTATCTGCAAGGGTGAGAGCGTAAGTATGGGTACCAGGCATAGTTGGAAGGGAGTTGGTCAGGCTGTGTGCACCACTCGAAAAACTCAGGCCAACCAGTGCCGTAGCCACACCCATTCTGCCTATTCTAAGCGTAATTATTTTATGCATACATTTTCATTTTAATAAATAATAGTTAAACCTTAAACTCAAAGGTGATTTCTAAACTTTCTTGCAAATAGGTAGAAGCGGACTTAAAACCTGAACTAACATTTGTTTCTTACTTCAAATAGATATCTCTGATTTGAGGGCAAATACAGAATTATTATTTTAGTTAAATAACTATGTTGCCAGCATAGGCTGCTGTACACTAGAGCTTCCTTTCTACTCTCTCGAACTGTTTTTTATTTTATTATTTCTGCCCACGAGCCCGGACACGGTTCTTTACTTTAGAAAATTAAGTTCTGTAGAAAAGGCGCACACGAATGACCTTCAAAATGTGAATTTGTTTGTGTCACTTCACATATTTGCTAATTGGTTGAATAAATCTACATAAATAGAAATGCACTTTCTTACTAAATTAAAGCGTTTTAGACATTTCTATTATTTAAATCTTTAAAATTAAGAATTGGCTGCTCAAACAAAGTCAATGTTGTATAAAGTAAAAAGGCCAAAAATGAACTATGTAAAGAGGCTATTCTAGGCCAGATTATAGGAATTAAAAGGAATTTTTATATATCAAACAGCCTGATACTACCAGATACCCCTGTAAAGATCATAAAAGCAAGGGTCAGTCAAATTATATGGATGGCTACTAAAGTAGTAAAATCAGACATTTCTAACAATAAATAATTGAATAGTATAATTTTAAAAATTTAATTTAATAATTTCTCATTAGCAGTATCTAGCCTATACAGATTTATAATTCAACAATTATCAAAAGCATTTTGCTAGAAAGATTAACTATAATCAGTAGCCTATACTTCAACCTCTTCTGGTTTTTAAGATTAAGTTGCTATGCTTTGAAAATCTGTTTTATCAGGTGCTTTATAGCAATACAAGGGACTATCCCAATTGGAGTAGCCCCTTGTATTGCTAATTGATTCTACCAGCTATTCTACAACATACAGATAACTATATTAAGGCAGGCAGAAATGGTGAAAAAAGTTATTGATTTGGCAAATTTTTTATTTTATCAAGATAGGTTTAGATCGCAAGAAACTGCCTACCTCTACCTTTAAGTAGTATAAGCCTGCAGGCAAATCTCTAAGATGAAGCTCCTTTTCGTAAGGTCCCCGCTTTACATCATAGATCTGTTTAACTAAAATGCCAGCCGTATTATAAATTAGTATAGTAACCGCTCCATCCTCAACAGTATTTACCTGCACCTGGAGGTTTCCCGCTGAAGGATTCGGATAAGCGATCATTTCTTCACTTGCGGATATTCCTTGCGAAGCATTTGCTAAATTTTGTATCGTTTCCATCACACCATTCTTCATTTCTCCATTATAAAATAATACATTGTTACTTGCTAAAGAATAATTACCAGCAGCATCAACGGCTTTGACTGTAAACTCATACACATGTTTCCCAATCGGCCGATCGGCCAGGAAATTAGTACCTGTCACCAAAGCTGATGTTAATTTATCACCGTTTCTATAAACTTCATACCCGATCACTCCTATATTATCGGTAGATGCTTCCCAGCTTAATTCGACCTGGTGTTGAACAGCTTTTTTAAGAGTGAGCGCTGTTGGTGCTGAAGGAGCCTCTGTATCAGGCATCACTACCAAGGTTTGAGCTACCTGTGCCTCTGCATAGAAACCGTCGCCGGCCTGTGTTGCCGTAATTACAGCTGTACCAATGCCCCTAATAAAGATAAGGTTGTGTTCTACTGTTGCCACTGCTGTGTTAGAACTGCTGAATACAACCGGCAGGCCGGAACTTGCTGTGGCTGTAATGACAAACTCAGGGTTACCCAGCGTCTTCTCAGGTATGCTCTCGAAAGCTATGGTTTGTGCTTTTTTTACCACGGTTAACACACGCGCCACGGCTGCTGCTGGTGCATAGCTGTTATTACCGGCTTGGGAAGCAGTAATGGTTGTTGTACCTGCTCCATGCAACTGCACTATACTATTCACTACTGTTGCAACGGCAGGGTTTGAGCTCGAATACGAGACAGGGAGCCCGGAGGATGCAGTAGCTGAAAGACTGAAATAAGAGGCATCTATCTCTTTCTGCGGAATGTTATTGAAAGAAATGACCTGGTTCAGGAGTGGATTGCTTAATTCAACAACCTCCTCTGAAGTTAATGCCTTGCCATAGATCTTCAGCTCATCTATCAGCCCTTTGAAGGTCGGGTCAGATGCAAATTGAGACTTGCCAATGTAGTTCTGTGGCGTATTACCTAGCTGTGATGGCTTTATGGTAATATTGTTGTTACGACCGACTTCTGTACCATTGATATACAGAATGCCTACAGTGCCCGCCTGCGTTACGGCAAGATGTACCCACTCATTAGGAGCAAGTACAACAGAAGAATTAATGAGTTGTTCTGGTGCACTTCCGTTTCTAACTGCATACCGTACTGTATTATTTATTCCGTTACGAGGTGTCAGGTACATATAAGAGGTGGTATTGTTAGCGTTTGAGCCAAAATCGAATAAGCGGGCCCAATTAACATTTTCGGTAGGCTTAACCCAGGCGCTAATCGTAAAATCATTCAAAGAACTGGCCACACCTTGTGGCAACATAACATAAGATTCTGCTTGTCCGTTTAGCTCCAATGCATTTTTGAATTTCCCACTAACGAAGCTGGCACCTGAACTCAGAGTTGCCTCCAAATTGCTCCAGGAATCCGTAGCCGTTGTTCCGTTGGTTTCGTCGAATGTCCAGTAGCTAAATCTGCCGGTTTCCGGAGTGGCAGCAAACTCTGCACTATAACTACCTTCGCCTAGGGCATTTTCTGCGGATACCATGTAATAGTAGGTTGTTCCGTTGGCGGCAGTGGTATCTGTATACCGAGCTCCTGCTGTTGTAGCAATTTCTTCAAATCCATTGCCCGAGACAGTGGAGCGTATGATTCGGTAATGCGAAACATCGGGCAGTTCTGCCCATGTTAATGATACCCGCCCATCTCCGGCAATACCAAACAAACTTGTAACGGCACCCGGTATGGCAAAGGCAGTGGTGGTAGCCGAAGCTTTAGCTGAAGTGGCACCCTCTCCTACCATATTTGCCCCGTTTACAATATAAAAATAGGTTGTTTCTGGAGTTACAGCTACATCAGCATAACGCGGCATAGTCAAGTTCTGAACTATGACTTCGTAAGTCCCATTTTCACTTTCAGCACGTTTTACAGTATAACTACTTGCCCCATTTACTGCCTCCCAATTAAGGTTAACCTGCTTACTCCCAAAAGCCGCTGCTGTAAAGTTAGAGGGAGCAGCGGGAGCTGTGTTGATGTTAAACTCAAGCCTATCGAAATCAAACCCTTCGTTTACCACATACAGCTCTAACACATGCTGCCCTGCGGAAATAACAGGGATTTCAAAAACCACAGTATTCCAGGAATTATTGTTTGCAGTAGGAGTCAGTGCAATATCTCCCGACAAGTCATTGCCGTTTAGTTTGAGCTTAAGCACGCCACTGGAATTGGTGGCAGGTGTCGCGTAGCGCATGCTCACCCGGTAGCTGGCCTCCTGCTGCACATCAACAGTGTATTTCAGCCATTCGCCGGTGGCTAACCTGGTAACAGCAAAATTATAAGGAGTGTCTGCCACTCGTATATCCACATCGTCGTGGCGGTAAGCTGCATTTCCGGCATTTCCTATGGTACGGTCGAAGTAACCGACTTGATTGCCACCATCGTTATAAAATTCAGCCTCTACAATACCCGGAAGCGTTAGCTGCATCCCCCTTAACACCAGTTCACTTACAGCACCAGTACCATGTTCGTTGGTGGCACTTACCTGTATGGTATGGTTCCCGGCTGGAATTGTTCCGGAAATCAAGTTTGTGCTGCTGCTAAAGGTGAGGCCAGCCGGAAGCCCTGTAACGGTGTAGCTAGAGGGATTATTCGTAGCCTTTAGTTTGTAAATTACCTGGTTCGCCACATTAAAATTTGCAGCTAATGGACTGGTAATAGCTGGTAAGGGCAATGGTGCATCTGCATAAGTATACTTTTCCAAAACGGCCATCTGCGGACGGTCCGTCAGGTCATTATTCGGGTGTACAGACAGTTTATAGGTTCCCCATCTGGAACCAGCTGCCCAGTAAGTTCCGTTTAGGTGATTCTCTTTCATGTACTGCATGGTTCTGTCCAGTATGGGCAGCCATCGCGGATCATCGTCCGGTACACCGTACTCACCTATAAAGCCACGCAGGTTGTATTGCTGCAGCCATTCCACAAAAGGTTTGAGCCTGTTTACACCTGTTTCGAGCGTAGCACCTTCATTATCGAAATTTCTAACATAGGTACCGGAGGCATCATTGTCAAAATAAACATGGGCTTCATAAATAAGGTTGTCTGAAGGGTCTACTAGGCTTCTTAGGTTATCGCTTTCTGTTTTCCACCTGGCAGCCGAACTGTAGCTTTCCCCTCCTACCATAATAGGTGTATGTGTATCTATGGTCCTGATGCCATCAATCATGCCTTGTGCAATATTTACCCATGGTGTGTGCTGTGTCATACCATAGGGTTCGTTCATAAGGCCATAGGCATAAATGTTTCCGAAATCTTTAAACTCCTGTGCCAGTTTAACCCAAATATCGGTTGCGTCGGCAATAGAGACGCCAGGATTACCGATGACCGTGTTTACGCCGTTCACCGTTCTCCTGCCATAGTTATGCAAATCGAGTAAGACCCATATTCCACGCTTTCTGGCTGCCCAAACTATGTTTCTCAGATCGTTCAAATTCCTAGAATCGAGTGGCCCGTTTAGCTCAGGCTGCATGCGCTCCCATTTGAAGGATATACGCATAAGGTTCTGCCCTTTTTCCTTAAAATAGTCTAGCTCTTCAGCATGGGGATACTGATAATCTTCATTGGCAAACCCAGCTCCTGCCAAATTTACACCGAAAGGAGCCGGCAACATATTTGGCATGGGGGCAGGGGCAGCTGGTGCTTTCAGAATTTTAACATAGTCTATACTCACAATAGTATTGTGCGAATTGGAAGGAACGGGCATGGGAATCTGAAACCGAATCCCATCAATTTTCCCACTCCAACGGCTGTCATGAGACAGGTCGATTGTGTATTCCTTAAAATCAGTGTCTTGCACTGATACTAGAAAATCGTACCGGGTCTGGACGCCGTCTTTTACCCAATAAAAGCGGCACCTCCTGCTACTCGTGCCATTTTTAAGCCTGATTACTACCTGCTTCGACTCCTCAGGATTGATAGTTACACCAGCAGGAACTTTATACTCGAAGTTCGGGTAGCCCACATTAGTTGCAGCAGTCAGGTTCAGGATACCGTTCGTGGTGTTGGGGCTGTTGTAGTTTATAATTTCCCAACCTTCTACCTTTTTGTTGACGACAGGAGCATTAAACTCCCACACGTGAGTAGCCTCCGCCTGTTGTGCCTGTGCCCCATAGCAAAGGCACATAAATAAAATCAAACATGTGAAAATTTGCTTCATAATGAATCGGTTTAAATGAACATAAGATGAGGATAAATGAAATTCTATTGGGAACCGGTGCACATGGCACTGCAAAAGCAGCTCTATGCTAGAACTGTAAACACTTTGCTTACTACCGGAAAAGACAAGTACAATCTGAAAATTGTAGGGAGCATAAGAGCCGTAGCTTTTGATGGTACTAAGAGGAAAAAACCATTCTAAGCTTATCTAACATCTAACTAACGTAAGTTTTTTACGGTTCAAAAAACTCTTCCTCCCAATGGATCAGAGACATTATGTAGGATTAAATAGAACACAAGAACATTATTTATTGTAGCACACTGCAGCATCTGTTTCCATTTCGTCAGGAAGGAGTTTCAATAGTTATTGTTACACCCCTAAGTTTATTTTCGCCCAATTCATCTCTGGAAGGCAATTTTCATTAGAATAATTTAACTGGCAAGGACGAATTTAAAGCCACTACTTTTGAAAGGCTTAGTAGAGGCAGGCTATACTAGCAAGAACCCTGCATCCCACACCTTACACCCTATGTTATGGGGAATAAAAATAGCTCTTGGAGGCCGTTTTGATTAGAATAATTTGACTTGCCCTGCAAATGAGGTTTTTTAGCGTTATTAAGGTTGATTGCTCTTATATAATAGCTATGTTAGATCATTGATTTTCTTTTACTCTCCCGCTGCTGCTTTATAAAACCCGACTTCGGCAAGCTGAACCGGAAGCTTCGATTGCAGTACTGTTATTCTCAGTTTTGAAGTTGTAACCAGCGGAAGCCGCAACAAACGTTTGTGCCCGATGGTAGTAAAACGGCTCAATTCTTTCCAGGATTTGCCATCCCAGTATTCGAGCAGGGCCGATTCATTTTTTTGCCCCTCTGCAATATTTTCCTGCAGTGCTACTCTATCAAATGTTATGGACTTTTTAAAATCGAGCACATAAGGCTGCTCTTGTTGCAAGGTTATAAAAGTTTGCAACTGTTTATCTAAGAGGGCCTTTTTTACTTTTCCTTCAGCCAGATTTACTTTAAAAGTTTCATCTAAAATGGCCCTAAAATCCCGCAAACTGTGCTTGTCTTTTTCGGAGAATAACCCTTGTTTGTTGGGCGGGATGTTGAGCAGGAGCAAGCTGTTTCGCCCTACCGACTGGTAATACAGGTCCACTAGTTCTTTCCCCGATTTTACCTTATTGTCTTCCTCTTCATGGTAGAACCAGCCCGGGCGAATAGACACATCCGTTTCAGCTGGAATCCATAGTTTGCCGTTGGGGTCTCCCCTATTAAGGTATGTTGGCGACATTTTACCTGGCGCGTTTTCAGGTCTTACATCTATTGTAGACCAGCAGGTTTCGCCGGCGTTACCAGTTTCGTTTCCTACCCAACGTACATCGGGGCCAACATCGGAGAACATAACGGCATTTGGCTGTAGCTCCCGCACCAGTTGCCAGTAACCATCGAAGTCATATTCCATATCTTTTGCGTTCTCGCCTTTAGCTCCATCAAACCAAACTTCAGCCACTTCGCCATAGTTGGTGAGCAGTTCTTTGAGCTGGTTCTTGTAATAAGCATTATAAGCCGGTGTTCCATAAGATGGATGGTTGCGGTCCCAAGGCGACAGGTAAAATCCGAACCTCACTCCATACTCACGGCAAGCTTGTTCTATTTCTCTTACCATATCGCCTTGGCCATTTCGCCAGGGGCTGTTTTTTACAGAGTGCTCAGTATAGGCACTTGGCCATAGGCAGAAGCCGTCGTGGTGCTTGGCCGTGATAATGGCCATCTTAAAGCCGGTTTCTTTCAGCGTTCTAACCATGTCTCGCGCATCAAAACTGACTGGGTTAAAAATAGCAGGACTCTCCGTGCCATCGCCCCATTCTTTCCCCGTAAAAGTGTTCACCGTAAAATGAATGAAGGCAGTTGTTTCCAGTTGCTGCCATTCCAGTTGCCGTGCCGTTGGTTTTGGCAACTCCTGTGCAAAGGAGGCATAAGAAGCCGAGGCCAGCAGCATGGCCGCTAGGAGGTTTTGTTTCATTATATGTAAGTAAAACTAGGTGTGATAATTTGCCTTCAGGCACTCTTCCTATTTAAAATTTTCCACTTTAAACACCCACGCATGTTCACCAGGCGCATTTCCGGGGTTAATGGCAGGAGGCGTTATCGTCAGCTTATTTTTTGAGACTTTAAAACTAACCTTTGCTGGGGATCCCAACAGGCTTACTTTATCGGTTTTGCTGATGTTGATGTTCAGTGGTGCCTGTGGCCATTTGGTGCAGATCACATACAGATCGTTTCCTTTCTGAGTGTAAAACACTCCGGTCTCCTGCATATTGTTAGGCCTGTTGCCCCATGCGCTGGTTCCATAAATCGCTTCTCCATTTATTTTCAGCCAGCTCCCTATATCCAGCAGCCTTTGCTCCATTATAACAGGAATGAGCCCGTTTGCCTGAGGACCAACATTGAGCAGCAGGTTGCCTCCGTTACTTACTTTATTAATCAGTAGGTGAATAAGTTCTTTTGAAGAGGAATAATGCTCTAAGGTTTCGAATTGGTTAAAGCCGTAGGAAGTGCCAATGCCCCTACTCTCCTCCCAAGGATGTTCAATTCTGCTGGTATTCACTTCGTCGCCAATCAGGTCATACTCGGTGGTGTAATAGCCACCGTGCTTGCTGCGTGTTTCTTTGCCCCACCTGTCGTTTACCACCACAGAGCTTTTAACAGGCGACTCGTTGTACAGCCAGGCCAGGAATTCTTCGCTCCTGAGCTCGGCACTGGTAAAATCCCACTCACCGTCAGCAAAAATAACTTCGGGTTTGTATCGGGAAACCAAATCTTTCATTTGGGGAATCATGTGTTGCGTGGTCCACTGATCTATGGTGGCAGCCGAGTAAAGTGGATTATCCCACTCCAGAAGAGAATAATAGAGACCCATCCGTAAGCCTGCCTTACGCACCGAATTTGAAAGCTCGTTTATGAGATCACGCCTGGGCCCAGTCTCCACGCTGTTCCAGCCTGGGCTGAGTTTACTTGGCCAGAGGCAGTACCCATCGTGGTGTTTAGAAGTGAGCACCACGTAGCCGGCACCCGATTTTTTAAACATTTCGGCCCACTGATCCGGCTCGAAATACTCTGCTTTAAAAAGAGGCACAAAGTCTCTATAGGTAGATCCTTCCCCATAGAACTTCTTCTGGTAATTAGTAAAATGCGGATTACCTTCTAGTAACCTGTTCATGTAGTGCTCAGCATACTTCTCGTACACTCCCTCCACCTCGTTAACAGGGGCATAGGCAGGCACAGAGTAAAGGCCCCAATGCACAAAAATGCCAAACTTGGCATCGGACCACCACTGCGGCACTGGCCGCTGATCCAAAGAACTCCATTTTGGCTGGTACTTCTGGGCCATCAACTTTTCGCTGGAAAAAGAAAAAACCAGAAAGAGAAGCATAGCTTTACAGATAACACTATTAATCATAAAGTAGAGGTTATACAAATTGTAAAAAAAGACCAATTTTTAGAAATCGTTCAGACGGTTATTACTTTATTGCTTTGCGATGTACCAAAAGTAAACACCTAATCCCTCTTTAGTTTCAACACCAAAATACCTCCTGAAGGACATTTTTATTAGAATAATTGATGTCAGCTTCAGCCAGACCGTTTTGCTATTAATTAGAAAGGTGTATTACTATTTCCTCACCAAACCTCGATTCTTCTTCCCCTATTTCCATTTGGCAGCAACATCATCACTTTTACTGTTCACTAGCTGTAAAAACGCCACTTTCTTCCAAGCTCTCCCCACACTAAGAGCTATTTTTAATGAGGTGATTCTGGCAAGTAATGAATTAGCCTGTGTACTGATATAAAAGTAATTATCTAGCAGCCAATACTAAATCCAAATAGTTCCTAATTAGACATTTCTATCAACACTTCTAATTACGATTACTATGTTATTTTTTAACATTACAAAAAGTAAGCAAAGGCTACCAGCGTTAACAAAAAAGTGAAAAATATTTAATTAGGCCATTTAGTCTTGCCTCTCAGCCGCATTAGCTGCTCAAAAGGACCATTACTAGCCATTTCACCTTCTTAAAAATAAGATAGATTTAAGACATTTCAAAGGAGCTAATAAATGTAAATGATTATAACTATCATTCATTAGCGATATATTTAATTTCACTTCCTGATTCAATGGTAGAGAACTGAACATTTATACAAGGACCTATGTCCTGGGAGGCATTTCGGCAATTGGATGTAACATAACAGATTCTACAAAGAGCGGGACGCAATGATCAGCACCAGCCCCAGTACATATAACAGCAGCATGGAATTGAGCAGCTTTGCGGTTTTTTGAGGGGCGGCTTTAAACTCTTTCCAGATATAAATTCCCCAGAGGGCTGCTACTATAGTTGCGCCTTGTCCAAGGCCATAAGCTATTGCAGGACCTGCTTTGCCAGCAGCTATAATATTAAAAGACATACCTAGGCACCAGATGGCTCCACCCAATATACCCATAAAATGGCTGCGGCCACTGCCCTTGAAATACGCAGAAAATAAAACCGGAGCACCAACAAAGGGCTTTTTCATTAATATAGTGTTCACGATTAGGTTGCTCAGCAAAATGCCACCCGAAAAAATAACTACCGCAGTGTAGGGCGTTAGATAACCTGCTTCGGGACGTGTAAAATCTTTGGCCATGGAGCCAGCTACAAAGCCATAGAATAACCCCATTAAACAACCGCTTATTACAGCAAGGAGTAAACCTTTTGTAGGAACTTTCTGTATGGTACGCGATAAGCGCTTGTAAGCTGCTGCGTTTAAAAGAATAGCCACTGCTACCAGACCTACCCCGCTAAAAAGAACTACAGCATTACCAATAGGGTTACTTGCATAATTATCAAACACACCTAAAATCAGAGCAATGCCAATGCCCACCGGAAAAGCGACCGACATACCTGCAATAGCAATGGCTGCCACCAACAGAATATTGGCTATATTGAACACAGCACCACCTATCATGGCAGCCCGTAAGTTAGCCGCATCTGCCTGAGCAATATCATCTAAAAAGCCCCTCCCGTGCTCCCCAAAGCTACCCATAGTAAAGGCCAGCAAAACGGCAACAAGCACAATTCCGATAACATAGTCCCAGTAAAACAATTCAAAACGCCATGTTTTATCCGCTAACTTTTGAGTATTCGCCCAGGAGCCCCAGCAAATCATAGTAATAATGCAGAAGGCAACAGCCAGTCCGTAACTATCCAGCGTGAACATAATTATAAATTTAAAATTTTGGGTATTTAAATCACTCTATCCAGCAGGAAGCATTAGTATGATTACAAACGGGACACACTTTACTACCTGCCATACCTTTTGGCATGGTCAATAGCTGTTACTCACAACTAATCGTCTTTTGCTCTGAAATTAACTATGCCCGCACATGTAGGCCAATAGAAAGGGGGCTTTATATTTTGTGTTGAGCATTCTGCTGTAACAAATTTTAGCTAAATGCTTTATCCTGCCTTTCTACTTTATCAGACTTTTAGTTTGCTTCTTTCTACTAAGTGTTGGTGCAGACGGGGGCACAATATCAACTTCTTTGCGATAAGGCAAAGAAGCTTGCGCACCCATTCGGGTTACGGAAATGGAGGCCACTTTGCAGGCAAATGAAACAGCCTCCTCAAGAGATTGATTTTCTGACAGCGCCACCGCCAGCGCCCCGTTAAAACAGTTGCCAGCCGCCGTGGTGTCAATGGCCTCTACTATCGGAGCCGGAGTCAGGGACTCTCCGCCTTCAGTTAGCAGATAGGCTCCTCGGTCACCTAATGTTACGATCACATTTGGTACCCCTTGCGATTGTAACTTTCTGGCTGCTTTCCTAATCGATTCCATATCGGTAATTCTGATGCCTGTTAGTAGTTCAGCATCCATTTCATTCGGAGTAATCAGGTATAGTTTTGAAAAAAGGTCGGGAGAGAGTACCTGGAACGGCGCAGGGTTAAGCAGCACCCGCAAACCTTTTCTGTAGCTCTCCCTAATAACATATTCTACTGTATTTAAAGGAATTTCAAGCTGCAGAAGTAGGATGGTACCAGCCTCTGCCTCATCCAGGGCCACTTCTATGTCCGAAGGTTTAAGTTGTGCATTAGATCCGGGTGCTACAGAGATACAGTAGTCGCCTTTACCATCCACATTAATCAGCGCCACACCAGAAGGGTTATCGGGGTCCATAGTCACGTAACGAGTCTCAATATTCTCTCGCTGGAACTGCTGCATGGCCTGTCGCCCAAAAATGTCGTTACCCAACTTGGCAATGAAGGTTACATGAGCGCCTAAACGGGCCGCCGCTACAGCCTGGTTCGCTCCTTTGCCGCCTGGATTCATAAAGAAATTCCCCCCCAGTACAGTTTCGCCAGGAAGCGGAAACTTAGGAGCTTTAATAACCATGTCGATGTTGGAGCTGCCAACTACCAATATTTTTCCTCGCATACGATTTGCTAAAAAGAATTTGTATTAAAATAAAACCTTCTATTTCATTTAACCCTAATTCTGCAGGATCAGCCGGTCAGGGGAAAGGGACCATCTAACAGACTAACATTCGTTTGTAATATATAGAATTTTTAATCTTCCTATTAACATTTATTTGAGATCACGCATTTAATTATTAGTAGCTTAAGAAGTGATCTTTTTTAAACCATCCTCAGCCTTGAACGGCATACCATACTAAAACTGGAATTACTTTCTGTGCTTCTACCAGTTACGCCACCTGCTTAACTAAAACTGCTTTTTCAATGTTGTGGTGGCTGTGTCAGCAAACTATCCAGTACAGCCTCTACATACCTGTCATTAAACTCTCCATTCAGTGGCTTTTTTAGCAGGTAAGCCTGATTCTTCTCCTGGTCAAATTTCCATTCAAAAGTCATGTCGCGTTGCAGGTCCATGTATCCGGCAGTTTGAATATCCCAATAGTTCCTGAGGCCGCGCACGGCATACAGCACTGAAACCAGGTCTGCTACATGACGGTTTTTGGCCACTCCGCCAAAGTATAACTCATAGGCTCTGCGAACAGGATTATCTGCTGGTGTTCCAGAAAGGCTTTCTCCGATAGCAAGCCCGCTTGGCACAGAACAAACCTCGCGCCCGGCAAAAACCAGTTCTCCCGGCCAATTATGAATAGCATTATACGCTGCGGCTGCATCGAACTGGAAATTCACGTTACTTAACTTCAGGTCGTCTTTGGCCGGAAATCCAATAAAGTTGCCCCCCATACACACCCATGTTTTAACCTTGCGCTTTACTAATTCCAAACCACTTAAGCGTTCTGCAGTAGCAGGTAGTTGCAGCAATCTGCTGATGTTGGTCAGGTAACCAACTGTTACAATTACCACAGATTGATCTTCCTGGCCCTCCAGCACTGTCCGGTAAAGCTCTACTGCGTCTGGGGCAGTTTCATTATTCTCAAAATCATGCGAAAATTCCTTGGCTATACCTTTCGTGTAGGCGGAATGACGATATACCCCCTCCCCTTTCATAATGCCGATTGGTATATCAGGCCGTCTGTAATAGGTGTTGATGGCATCTACTGTAGGAGCGGCGTAAGGATCTTTCGTACTCACCATCATGGCCAGAATTTCACACTCCCCCCTGTCAGCAAGGGCATGCAATACAGCCAAAGCACCCGCATCATCGCAATCGGTATGCATATCCGTATCAAGTATTATTTTAACAGGATGCACAACGGCCTGTGCAACAGGCTTATCTTTCTGCTTGTTTGGCTGTACCAAGCTACAGCCAGAAAGCAAACTACTTAAGACTGAAACACTAATCAGCAACAGCTTATAACCCTCTGGAAGCCTGCTTTTTCTACTTATCATGTAAGATTCTAGAATTTCAATATTTAATTTTCTTTCACCCCCTGCACCTGTTAGTATTTATTGGTGCATCGTGCCCTGCTCTGCGATTAGCAATTACTATACTTCCAGGTGAACGAACGTTTGTAAATATATTTATTTAATTAGTTTCAATTGCATCAATTAATTTATAATTTAGACATTTCTAGGATCACACATTGCTTCATTTGCGAGGCATCTTCCACTAAAAAATACTTCCTATTCCATATTTCTATGGCTAATTTAGACAACCTAGCAACGTTAATCAGAACACTTTCTAAATCGGAGAAGCGCTATTTTAAATGGAGTTACCCTTGGGAGCCCGGCGACAAAGTGTATGGTGACCTGTATGATATGCTGGAGAAAGGCCAGATTCCGATTCAGGAAATTAAAACGAAGCTAAAAAAGATATACCCGGATGCTTTGCTGGAGCCTGCATCCAAGCACTTGTATAAAATGCTTATGCGCAGCCTCCGCAACTACGAAGCAGATAAATCGGTAGAAAACAAGCTGATCACCTTGCTAGGTGATGTACGAATTCTGTTTAGCAAGGGAATTTTTGAATTATGTTTTTCAGAAATAGAAAAGGCCAAAACACTTGCTTATCGTCACGAGAAATTTGGCTATTTCCTCCTGTTTGCCCGCCTGGAACTCCAGTACCTCACCAACCTGGAATTTCCGGATACCGACGAAACTGCTTTGCTCCAAAAGCAGGACAAAATAAATGACTTACTCTATCATGAGTTATTTATTAACCGGCATGCCTCCCTTTATGAACTGCTAACTTACCGCTATTACAAGCAGGGCAATGTACGTAGCGACAAAGAAACAGCACGCCTGAATGATTTACTGCTGGATGAGTCGCAGGTTAATGCAACTAATAAGTACAGTTCGTTTGAATCGGATAAGCTGCATCTTCATTTCCAATCTACTTATTTTTTAATGACGGGAAGCCCGGAAATGAGTCTTCAGATATCCAAAGAACTAAATAAACTGTTTCAGGAAAATTCTGGCCTCTGGTCCGATTCGCCGGTTTATTATATTTATTTACTACATGGCATCCTGACTAACTTATACTTTATGAAGCAGTATGCTGATATACCATACTTCTTAAACGAACTGGAGCAGCTAAAGCCAACTGCGAATAGCTTACTTCTCCTGAAACAGCACCTGGTCTATTTTCATCAGATCGGTTTGAGTAGCGCCCAGGGGAAACACAAGGAGGCAGTTGCGGCGGCACGGGAATATGAGGAAAATTTTCTTGCAAAAAAAATCCTTATACCTCCCAACACACAGGCTGCTATGTACTTCAGGTTAGCGGTTGTTTACTTTGGTGTAAAAGAGTATTCCAAGTCCTTGCACCTGGTAAATGAGGTGCTGAACACCTCCGGCTCCTTTATCTCGTCGCAGTTATATGTTTTGGGCCGGTTGCTGCACCTGCTTATTCACATGGAACTGCACAACGAAGATTATCTTCATTACGAGATAAAATCGGTGGAACGTAAGCTGAAAAAGAATAAGAAACTATTTACGCTGGAAAAGATAACACTACAGTTCCTCAAAAAATGGCTGAACATGCAGGATCGAACCAAAGCCTTGCAATACTATGCCAATGCATTGGCCGAGCTCGAAGAAAACGATTACGAAAACCAGTTACTTCATCAGTTTCCCTTCCGACGCTGGGTGCAGGGGCACTTGCAGAAGACACCTTTTCTAGAAGTTAAAATATGATAATTAAGTTAAGCTTAAACCTTTGTATCAGAAATTACATGTGTGCTTGGTTATGCCTAGATTCCTGACACGATTTTAAGAAGTGTAAAGTGTGATATGAGCCAATGGAATTATTCAAATACAAACACCCTTCCGGAGCTATTTTAGTAAATCCAGTCTTAAGACATGTCATACGGGACACTTTCTGGCGAAGAACCCTCTTCTGTACCTTTTATAATTCCTGAGACAAAATTTATCCTAGCTCTAGAAATTATTCTTATGTAAATGCCCTTCCAGAGCAAAAAAGGCACAAATAAGCTTTAGGTTAATCACTATATCTTACCTTTAATTAGTATGACAAATAGCCTGTTCATAATTTAAACGCTTGTAAAAAATTCACAGTATACTGGACACACCTTTCCGCAGCGGCAGTAAAAAGTTTTAACTGGTATACCAGGTCAAGAAGTACTTTAATATTGGACTGCTAGCTTACTTGATAAAGAAGACCCAGGTTATAAAATCTTCTGAAAACTGAATAAACCGATGCTCAGTATAGGCAGGAACAAAAAGAAAATCACCTTTTTTAAAACTTGTAACCTCGTCCAGTAGTTGGAACTTACCTTCTCCTGAAATAATGAGATAGAATTCATCCCGATCATGAGGCTTCTGGTTATCGGACAGATGTGGCTTGTATATTTCCACAGATAGCGAATTCTTTTCGAAAAGGGTAATAAATTCGGCACCAGAGTTACACAACTCATTTAAAACAGCCTCTTCCTCTATCTTGTTGATCGATTTCATATTGTTAGTTGCTTAGTTAAAGATCTTCTGTTTAATGCCGCCTGCCTTGCTCTTGGTTGAACTTCCGCTCCTTGTATCTGGAGGAGTTTTTACGAGGAATGAACAGGCCTTTCCCATGCTGCTGCTTTCTTATTCAAATTGCCAGAATAGGTTCTCGTCCGGCAGCTGATCCATCGCTTTTCCACCAAGCATTTTACCATTGTCAAAATGCTTCATTAGACTTGGTTGTTAACTGGATGTTGTTTTATATTGATTACTGTATAATGATTAACTGTAGTGCTTGCCCTTTGTCTGTTTTTGCTCATTTTGGCTTCGAAAGGCGGTTTTCATTAGAATAATTGAAAACTGAACCGCTACTATTTGTTTTAGCGCATTAAAATAAATTATGCATAGGGAGTCATTAAGCCAATAGGCAGGAAGCCGTATTCTCATTACCCTTGTTTACGGCTACCTTTCCAATGGCCTGAGAATCCTACTATTAATTTCAAGCCCATTAAAACCAACAAAATACAAGGCGGCTTAGGAAGATCTGATAAGCTAAACATAATTAAAACAAAAACAGCAAAAAGAAAGATGCTTAGCTGCCGCTTATAACTAACTTCGCGAACTCTGATCACGAGGCTGGAAAGGACTAGGATTAGAAAAGCCAGGAGAATAATCTGCGACTTCACAGACCAGTATATACAAAGCAGTAGGCCTGCCTGCAACAAATGAAGCCAGATAAAGGTGTACGGAGAAAGATCGGATTTTTTATAAAATTCAATTGTTCCGCTGGTGAAGTTACTAACCGCGCCGCCACCGATATCCAAAGAAAGGACCACAAGAAGCACTACCTGCCAGGCAGGCATAGAAGCTGACAAAACCACATTAACTACCGCTACCAATACCGCCATAAAATAGGTTAACAATAGATCAATTAAATATGCTTTCCTGCCATGAAGCTTCCAAAGCGGCTTGGGAATAGAAATGATGCGGCTTATCTTGTCCATGCTGTCCTTCTTTTTTTCTTAACCTTATTTTCCTCCTGAAACATCAATAAAAGTTCCGGTCGAATAAGAAGATTTGTCTGAAGCCAGCCAAAGAATAGCCTCGGCCACTTCTCTGGCTAACCCACCCCTTTGCATAGGAATACTGTCTTTAATGCGCTCAATGCGGCCTGCCTCGCCCCCAGCGGCGTGGATATCAGTATGGATAAAGGCGGGCCGGACTCCGTTTACCCGTATCCCCTCTGCGGCTACCTCTTTGGCCAATCCGATGGTGAGAGTGTCTATGGCTCCTTTGGATGCCGCATAATCAACGTATTCGTTAGGAGCGCCCGTTTTAGCAGCTAAAGAGGAAACATTAACAATGGTACCGCCTGGGCCGCCATTTTTATAAGACATCCTTTTTACAGCCTCCCGTGCGCAAAGAAACTGTCCGAATATATTCGCAGCAAAGATTCGTAGTAATCGCGCAGCATCCATGTTTTCCAGCCGCATTTGCTGCTCCAAGATCCCTGCATTGTTTACCAAAGAGCTTAAATTTCCAAATAAGCTGTCTGTTTCTGAAAATAACCTTAAGACTTGTTCCTCTTTCGAGATATCAGCCTGAATAGCCACCGCCTTACCGCCATTGGCTGTTATCTCTGCCACTACTTTGTCTGCAGCAGCTTTATTTCTGCAATAGTTAAGAGCTACGGCAAATCCATTTTCAGCAGCCAGCCTTGCCGTAGCTGCACCTATTCCACGGCTTGCGCCAGTTATGAGCATGGTCTTCATGTTCTTTTTAGAATTGTCAAACAAGTTCATAATTTAATTCAGCTTTCAGCTTTGTTAGCTCCCCTAGCAGCATCGTTTCTTTAACAGCAGCTTCTTTCTTTAAACTGCGGGCGATTTTTACAACTTCAAAGTTCAAGGTTTCTATTTCTGTCCTTCGTTTAGTTCGTATGTCTTGTAAGGTGGAAATGAATTGGCCGTCGGAAGACCGGCTTATCTGTAAAAGGCTTTCTTCGACTTCGCCTCGCCCTAAAAATACATTCTTTTCCTTGGCAACGGCTATACATTCTGCTATGACACGCTTTGCTATTTCCAACGCCTTCCTGTCCCGGTGGAATATCCCATTGTCCGTATCCAGCAGCGGGCAAACAGAATTAAACACACAGTTGATAATCGCCTTTTTCCAGATGATGCGTTGTATATGACTTTCCTTCTTAAACTGAAAATCGGGCGTGTGCAGTGTTCTAATGATAACACTCAGCATACTGTTGTTACCCTTTATAATTCCAATTGGACAAGCCGATACTGGTTTAAAAATAATCCTAGCTGCATTAACAGGCTGGCTGGTAACAAACAGAACTGCGCGGTAAACTTCAGGAAAATCCTCCTTTAAAAAAGGCTGCTCTACGCCTAATCCGTTCTGAAGGAGCACGATTGGCGAATTACCAATTTTTTCTTTCAAAGCTTTTGCCAGATGCCCGTTTCCATAAGATTTGCTTGTAAGTACAATAATGCCTTCCAATTTCTGATAAGCAGCCAGAGTACTTATCTTAATAGTTACCTCCTTATTGGCACCACCTGGTATTGTGACCTGTAAATGCTCCATTTTACTGCTGCCATCGTTCACGCTCCCCCTGATCAGGGTTACCTTCCTATCAGCTAGCTTCAGGAACACCGCTAGCGCTTTCCCAATGGCGCCAGATCCGATAATATATATGTTTTCGAGGCTGGTTGTCATCTTTTAAATCAATAGAGCTTTTTGACCTAAAGTACTGAAGGCACGGCCATTCATCTAATACAATTTTGATCTGCTGGTAAATCCGCACACATAACGTACGCTTTGCCAGCAGATCAAAATTGTGTAAAAGTAAATTATGATAGCAGATGCAGTTTTGTTAATTTAAGGTATAGCAGTTTTTTTATGAAGGATAAGACTGAAACCCATATTGAATTTCTATACCTGCGCATTTCCGGTGTAATTGAGCACCAAATCCTGACAAATATATTGCGTTATGGAGATAAATTGCCTTCACTGCGCACCATCTGCAGGGAGTATGGCGTTAGTCAAAACACAGCTTTAAAAGCCTATTACCATCTGGAAAGCAAACTGTTAATTGAGACAAGGCCCCAGTCCGGCTATTATGTACGGTATTCCTCCCACCGGATCCCTGCCATTCCAAAAGTTACCAATCCGGCTGCTACTGCAAAAACAGGCGACAGCGATCAACTGATCAGCATAGTTTACAATAGCCTAGGTGAGGACGGATGTTTGCCACTTTCGCTGGGGACGCCTGCCAACGAGCTTCTACCTATCGCAAAACTGAATAAAGGCCTTCTGCTTGCTGCCCGTGAGCTCAAAGGCAGCGGCGTAGCCTATGATAAGGTGGAAGGCAATGTAAGACTGCGCCGGCAGATAGCTCGCTGGTCGTTTGCGATGGAATATCAGTTTAGCCATGAAGACCTTATTACGACTAATGGGTGCCTTAATGCCCTTTCCTATTGCATGATGGCATTAACAGAGAAGGGCGACACGGTAGCTATGGAAAGTCCAGTATCTTTTGGTATGCTTCAGCTTGCGCAGGTGCTTGGCCTGAAAGTACTGGAATTACCTACACACCCGCAAACCGGAGTAGACTTAAATGCATTGGAAGATGCACTTCGGAAGGAGAAATTAAAGCTGTGCCTGTTCATCAGCAATTTCAGTAACCCGCTGGGAAGCTGTATGCCCGATGCACATAAAAAAGAAGCCGTGCGTTTAATAGAAAAATATAACATCCCGCTGATAGAGAATGACCTGAATGCCGATGTTTACTTTGGTAAACATCGGCCAAAATCCTGTAAAACCTACGATGAATGTGGCCTGGTTTTGTGGTGCGGATCTGTTTCGAAAACGCTGGCTCCTGGTTACCGAGTTGGCTGGGTAGCACCCGGGAAATTTAAAGAAAGGATTCTCCGGATGAAGTTATACCATGCCATCTCCTCCACAGCCGTTACTCAAGAAGTGATTGCCAGCTTCCTGGAGACGGGTAGGTATGAAAGCCATTTGAGAAAGCTCCGGCAAACGCTGCACTTCAACTACCTGAAATATGCCCAAACCATTGCCGACTACTTCCCGGAAGGAACTAAGGCTAGCAGGCCGCAGGGAGGATTTGTACTGTGGGTAGAGCTCCCGCGTCACATCAATACCATTCAATTATATGAAAAGGCTCTAAAGCAAAAGATAAGCTTTGCACCAGGCAGAATATTTACTTTACAAAACCAGTTCGATAATTGTATGCGCTTAAATTATGGGCTGGTGTGGAATGAAAAACTCGAGTGCAGTTTACAATTGTTAGGCAACCTGGCCAAAGCGGAACGAGGTCAGCAATATCCTTAAAAGTAATAAATGAAACCTATTGCCAACTCTTAGGCGAATCGGAATATAAGATTGTTCTATTCAGAAGGCTGAAACATTTACTTCTGGGTTCTGGCTGCGCCTTATTAAAAAATTAACTATTGCCTCTTTTAATCTTATTTAACTGTTAATTCTTCGGTGAGGATTAGCCCGACCGCCACCATTCACCTTTTCAGCAAATTAAAAACACCAACTGTTCAGCTACTTCAATTTTCAATACTGGTAAAAAGAGAGTACCATTCATCTACACATAGCCAGTAAATTCGCACCGAAAAATTGATCAGTTCTGCACTATGCTTAAAGCTGCCTATGCTACTTCAACCAACAGGGGCATGAAAACTTTCTAAAATAATGATTAGCCTTTAAATACTTTCAAAACAAATAGAGCCATACCTTCCTAAAAGGTATGGCTCTATGGTATAAGCTATTTTACTGTTAAGCTACAGCTCTGATAAGTGAGCACATCTACTTCATCAGCATGTTATTACTCATTTATTTTTAACCAAACGAACAGGAATGTGCGGTGGGTTAAAGCCTGTAATGTATGGGCCGAAAGAGGCAAAGGTATCGCTGGGCAACTGGATAATTTTAAAAGCCACCGGGCTCTCATCCGCATCCAAAGTAGCCGTCCAGAGCAGGCAATTAGTGCCTTCCCCATGTGGGTTCCCATTAGTTACCTGTAAGTTGCCTGGCACTGCGTTAAAACCTGATTTGTTATTGGCATAGCCATCTTGTTTGAGCCAACCAGTAGTAGCCATTAATTGCCCCAGCAGCTTTTTCGACTGCAAATCATCTCCATCTGTTGTATCCCATACCTCGTCAAAGGCTATACCCTGAGATTCTAATAACTTGATATAATCCTGTTTAGTCGGAATTCGCCAGCCAGAAGGAATTGGTATGTCCTTGAGATCGGCATATTTAAAGTAGGTGCCATACTGGGGTTTGGAAGAATCCTTTATGCCACCGTTACCCGCATAATTTACAGACATCCACTCCAGGTTTCCAATTATGACTGTAGGATAGTACTGGCTACCGATTTGCACATAAGTGCCTGTTGTCGGAGGCGTTGAATATGGATTTGACGAGCCACCTCCCGGTGTGCCTGTACCTCCTCCCACTTTCCTGTACTTTACTGTTATCTGCATATCGCCATCCAGCAGCTTTGCATTCAGGTAATTATTGGACGAAGTAAAAGTGGTTGCTTCCGGATTAATTAGTACGGTGGTGTAAACTTCAATATCTTTTCTCAGTATATCCGATTCTCGATAGCCGGTATATTTATTGCTAAAAACCCTCATTTTGCCTGATTGTGCGTGAAAGGTGATTGAAGCAGGATTCGTTTTGTATTCTAAGGTCCCAGTAAGCTTATAGAAACGTTGCTTTACCTCATCACCTACATTAAAAATTTCAGTTGTGTACTCAATAGCCTGCTTACCGTCTTTAGTAAATACCATTGTTCTGAACTCACGGAACCCTTGCTCGCCCTGAAAAGTGCCTTCCTCCCAGTTAGTAGTTAAGGGACCATCGTTGTGGTCGGCATACCAAGTTCCTACAAATTCATCCGGAATTGCTGTAAAGGGGGTATCGATAATTTGATCATTCCCATCTTTAGGCGGGTTATCGTCATCTTCACAACTGCAGATAGAGAAAGAAAGGAGTGTGATGAGCACTAGGTTTGGCATTAAAAATCTGGATCTTTTCATTTTTCTAATAGTTTTATTTTGTTGTTAATAAGGAATGGAGCGAAATATTGAAAATAACTATAAACCATCAGTATAAGCTTTTCTAAGCCTGAGCCACAACTATACTGTAACTTATATTTATTTGAATTATAAAGCGAATATCAAATTATGTGCCATACAGCAAAATGCTATGTACTTGTGTATTAAGAATTTAAAAAAAGTTTAATTTTGTTCGGAATTGAACAGAAGTGTTCAGGAATGGCCAAAAAAAGCTTAGTCAAAGAGCAAGAACAACTGGCGCAAACGATTTTCAGGTGTTGAATCCTGAATTAATTGAAGGGAAGAGATTTTAAAATATAAGAAACTGCAGTGAGTAAGAGCAGCAGGAAAGATGCCAAAACGAAAGCGTGGTGATACTGCTCGAATATCAAATTCAAGCAATATCACCACGCCTGGCATTATTTGTCGGTTTGTGTAATGATTTAATTCTGTGAAGCTATACCTACTGCTTCAGTTCAGCCCCAATTCTTTAATTAAAGTTTTTTACAGGGCATCTTTACTACGGTTACCGACTGCGGCTCAAGCTTTAAGGCAATAGTATTGCCCGAAAAGTTATGTTTCCGCTCAGTCGGCACCACAACCTGTGGCTTATCCAAGGTATTGTAGTCCATCGGATTGGCAGCCTTTAACACTTGCAGAGCGGCTGTCCGTTTTTGAATAGTGGCCCCCTCCAGAGATACAGAAACCGGTGCAACGGCTTTGGAAGTATTAACAAGCTTCACGATTACTTCATTGGTTTTACGATCTATGGTGGAGCTGGCGTAGAGGCTGTCCTGCCCGGTGACGGCAGCTCCATTACGCAGGGCAGGTACTACATGCGTGCCGCTGTTGGCCCCGAAAAGCTTCTGGACATAATAGTTTGGTGTTCCCACTGCCCGAAGGTTGTCAAACCAGATCATGTCTGGGCGCCATTGCCAAGCCTCCACGTGTGCCAGCAGCGGGGCATAAGAGGCCAGGTGCACCACATCGGCATTTCGCTCCAGGCCAGTCATAAAGGCGGCCTCTGCCATGGCGCTGTACCAGGTGTTGCGTGACTCCGGGTCTTGCTCCTCTTTTCCGTGTGCCGCATATTCGCCTGCAAATACCTTGGGACCCGTGCGGTCGTAGTTATCGTAGCGGGTGGCATTTTCCAGGAACCACTCCGGGCTCTTATAATAGTGCTCATCCACATAATCGGCCTTCGACGTCTTCAGCTCACTCCACAAGTAATCGAAGCGAGGCCCTTCAGCCGAGGGGCCGGAGGTAGAAATCAACATAATTTCGGGATGCTGCTTCTTCAGCACCTCTTCGAACACGCGGTAACGCTCTATGTACTGCTCGTCCCACTGCTCGTTGCCGATGCCCAGCAGCTTCAGGTTAAAGGGAGCGGGATGTCCCATGTCGGCCCGCAGTTTTCCCCATTTGCTGGTGACAGGGCCATTGGCAAATGCAATCAGGTCCAGGGCATCCTGCAGGTACGGGTCCAGTTCGTCCATAGCCACCACTTCGCCGGTGTTATACTGGCAGGCCATGCCGCAGTTCAGAATGGGCAGGGGCGCTGCCCCTAGATCCTCTGCCAGCAGGAAGTACTCGTAGAAGCCTAGCCCATAGCTCTGAAAATAATCCGGGGCGTTGCGGTGCGCAAACTCCACGTTCCATCGGTTCATGATGAGGGTCCGGTCCTCTACATCACCTACCGTTTTTTTCCATTGGTAGCGGTTGGCCAGGTCCTTTCCTTCCACAATGCAGCCACCAGGGAAGCGCAGGAAACCTGGTTTTATATCAGCCAGCATTTGCACCAGGTCCTTACGAAGCCCGTTAGGGCGGTTCTTCCAGGTATCCTGCGGAAAGAGTGAGATCATATCCAGGTCAGCAACTCCTTTTCCCTGCAGCAGCACCTGAAAGTTCGCCTTTGGCGCTGTGGCAGTTGCTTTAAACGAGATGGTGTGCTTTTTCCATTCCGGCGTAAGATCACCAATTTCGGACTTCCCTAGTTTGTCGCCTTTTTCGTTTACCAGTTCCAGCCTCATCTTCAGGTTACCCTTCCCCTGTTGCCGGGCCAGAACCGAGAAGTTGTACTGTTTGCCTTGCTCAATGCCCATCCCCCTGAAGCCTTCGTTCAAAAGTCCGTAAGTACCGTTTTCAGCATCTACTGTGAGCCTTGCAAAGCGGGGGTTGGCATCATTGGCAGCTGTCCGGTTGATGATAAGGACAGTACCACCTCCGTTTTGTTTCACTTCTTTCCAGCCCATCAGGGGTTTGTCGAATTCAAAGGAGCGGTTCTTCACCAACTCGGCATATAGTCCGCCATCAGCTGCAAAGTTTATATCCTCAAAAAAGAGCCCCCACATGGTAGGCTTTACTTCAGCCGTAGGCTTTGAAACTTGTATAGTTATGTTTTGCGCCTGATGCTGGGCCTGTATACTGCCTGCCGTAAGGCAGAAAGAGGCTAGAGCGGCTGCTAAAATGGTACGGGTAGATTTATTCATATTATAATATTTTTCTGTTCAGGGTACTTACTGTAGAGATTTATTGTGTATCAATTTTTTAATTCTATTCATCTTTTTTGACCTCAGGCAAATATTAAAAGTTGGTGGTTCTGGATGGCATTCTCTAATGCACCGCTTGCTCTTTCGCCTCACAAAGCCAGGTCAATAATAAGATAAAGAGTCCTAGTGTTACCCTTGCCTAATTTTGCCTTTTTCCACATTGGAAGGGCTTTTTCATTAGAATAATTAGTCTTTTCACCAACAGTTTAATTCTTTTAAAGCATGATTGCGGCAGCAATTATAAGAGGAGGTTTTTAAACCTTTGCCTAATTTAGCCTATTATCACTTTGGAAGGACAATTTCATTAGAATAATTTAAATAACGAATGTTTGTGTAAAAGCAAATGAAAAAATAATGATGCCTGTGCCTACTTCAACAGGTCCGGGCAGTCCTTGCCACCTCTAGAGATTTTCCTCTTTGGTTTGTGAAAGCGACCGGTACCTTCGCGCGTATTAGCTTGTAATCCAACAAAGTCTGCTGCTCATTACTCCCCTCTTTTACACAACAAAGTGTACCTAACTTATCCGATAAGAAAACTAGCCTTATAAAACTAATTCTCTTAAAGTATAGCCTCTTTCTTTAGCTCAGCCTGGTTTATGTGCAAAATAAATACATGTACAGCCTTCCCTTGGTTGCCACGGTTTTACTTCTCCTTTAGCCTTTATTGGCAGATCTAAATGAATTAGGAAAAACTTTTAAATAGCAGAAGTCTTTCGTTACATTACATTGTACTAGTATTTTCTACATTTTCTCAGGTACGGAATGAGTAAATCCAATAAAATGAATTCAGTATTTATTATGATATTGTTAAGAAAATATTTTAAGAACAATGAGTAATCTCTGCTATATTTGCTTTATCCTACGAGGACTTGTGCTGTTTGAGAAGGGCTGGTGGGGAGGTAAGTGTAATCGAAATATCCTTCGGCTATGATAGATATCCTAATTTTTCAGAATGAATATGCCCGGCTTGAAGTAGGCTCACCAAACAACATGTTCATCCAACTCACGTGGCTGCAGCACGCCAGCGGGGAGCCTCTCAGGCGAGTAATGATGATGGCTCTGGAACATGCACGAGCAAAAGGACTTCACCTGTGGCTAATTGATATGCGCAGAATTCATTACACCACTATGGAGGATCAGTTATGGACTGTAAAAGAATACCTGCCAACTTTTGACCTTCGACTACATTACCGGACAGCCTGCGTGGTGAGCCTGCACAACTTAGACCTGATCCCAGATGTACTCGTACAAGAGGCACTACAGCATGACCCTATCTTAACAGGCAGAATGGAGATGGAAGTATTTCATAGCATAGAAGACGCAAAGTCCTGGCTTCTTCTGTAGTCTCCGCTCTGCCTATTTCTTGCCGTGCCTGGCTTATAGATAAAGCCTAACCATTTTTCGCCAATAATAAGGCCGGTGTGCTTCCTCGTGCCATACAGAAAGCATATTTCGGATACCCTTGTTATGCAAGGCATTACTCAGGTAATGATTGCTACCTAAAAAGGGGTCGTGTTCTCCCACTACAAGATTTACCTCTAAACTTTGGAGGGCGCTTAACAGCTGGGGGTCATGTATGCCTGTGATGTATTGATTAGGCATGTTGAAGTATAAATCTTCACTCCAATAGCCATGCAATAAGTCCTGGTAGTGGCTGATCTGCTGGCTAAGGTCATAACGGCCACTCATACCTACCACTTTACAAAAGAAGCGGGGGTGCTTCAAGGCAAAGTTAACGGCATGATAAGCGCCTAAGCTACATCCTGCAGAAATAAATGAGGCACCGGGGTTCTTGCATTGCATCAGGGGCAGTACCTCTGTTAGTATATACTGCTCATACTGTAGATGCCGGGCTACCTTCACTGCGGGATGGCAACTATCGCAGTAAAAGCTTTCCTTGTCTATGCTGTCTACACTGTACACCTGCAGATGCCCCTGCTCAATTTTATGACGGATGGCCTCCATTATCCTCCAGTTTTCATAGTCGTAAAAGCGTCCCATACGTGCCGGGAAAAACAGCACAGGCGTGCCGGAATGACCAAAAACCAGCAGTTCCATATCCCGCTGCAGCGATGGGCTGTACCATTTATGATACTCTCTGTTCATGGAAGAAGGGTGACTTTATGTAATATTATGTATCTGCGCCTGCCTGCGAAGCGAGAGAAATATTGGCTCGCATGATTTTTGTCCATAGCTCATACCCCCTTCTGTTCATGTGTAAGCCATCGCTATCAAAATAGCCGCCTAAGGGTCGCCCATAAATATCCAGCATCTGGTCGAATACATTGATAAACTTCCAGTTGTGATGCTGGCGCAGTACCTCTGTTTCTATCAGGCGGTTAGTGTATTTAAAGCTCTCAAGTAAGTTGTTACGGCTGGGGCTGGGCTTTAGAGACACAAAATAACAAGGCAGCTGATCTCCATAGCGTTCTTTGGTGCGCGCAACAAACTGCAGAAAAAAGAGAAACACCTCCTCCGGATTACGACCATCGCCAAGGTCATTATCTCCTGCGTAAACCACAAGCGAATCAGGGTTATAGGGAGCGACTATGCGCTCGAAAAACCAGACACAGGAAGCTAGGGTGGAGCCGCCAAAACCAAGGTTTACTGGCCTGTACTCCTTCATATCCTCCTGCAACGTTTGCCACAGCCTAATGGAGGAGCTTCCGTAAAATAATGTAGAGGGACTATAGGTGAGCTCCGCTCTCTCTTTCTCTAATCGTTGCACCTCATCTTCGTACCAATACATGAGTTTTTGTTATGCTTTTTTTATACTATGATATCATCTTACTTTCCCGTACGAATTGTAGCGTTAGAAAGAGGATTTTCTCATAAGATGCGGATCACCATCTACTGTTTAACAGACTGTATTGGAATGTTTAATGCTGGGCAGGTCGGCCGATGCTCTGCAGGTTGGCACTTTGTAGCCATTCTTCAAACTTATCCACTAGTTCTTCCTTCACATGCACGTTCTTTTCCTCGTTGCCAAAGAAGGGCTCTAGCTGCCAGCTCTCGCCTCCGGCGAACCCTATTCTGGAATAAAACTCCAAAAACTCCCACAGGTTATTACCAATCTTTCTCCCGTGCATGGCATTTTCCTGGCACGAAAAGTAAATAACATGGCGCGTGCTAGTGCATATTAAAATAAAATCTCCATTTGCAATCTCTATCAGTGGAATCATATTTATCCATCTTTTTTGGATATCCTTTGCAGACTCAGGGTTGTTATTGGCGGGAACCAGCGACAGCACCTCTACCCATTCTCTAAAATTGTCCTGCTGCTCTTTTAGCTGGTTTAGGTTCCAGCATATTTCCCCAGAAAAATTGTTCCGGAAATCCGCGGGCATTGCCTCAAAAAACTCATATCTAAACTCAAGATGCTTTGACAACCGAAACAAGTCCTTACAATCATCTGGAATATCTATCCCCAATTCCTTCTCAACCCACAGTATTTCATCCTCTGAAGCAGGGGCCTCAAGCAACAGATCTTGGGTCAGTTCCCAACCACGCTTTAAACTTATTTCTTTTATCAAGCCTATCTGGTTGAGCACCTGCTGAAAAGTTTTTTCTCGGTCCATCACAATTGCTTTGAAATGCCATTCTTTTATCAACTTAAAAATATCTATTTACTAACAGATTACAGCCTGTGCCATATTAAGATTTTGTTAATTTGGCGCAGGCTGTAATCTGTTGATACCTACAATACTGCATCTTAGCTATAGTTACTTTCTAATGTATAAGCTTGGTTGCTCTTGGGTGTTAGAATACTTATTAGAAAGTAGTTACAGGCAACATTAGCTCTTCTGGGAAGAGAAACCCACAGAAACAGCTAACAGCGGTTGCCGCTCCACCTATTTTCGTAATTCCGGTATTATTTATTACTAAGTTTGGAATGCCTTCTCCTACACATCACATTTCGAGCTAAAGTAATTACCATTAGCTTCCAGCATTTTAGCTTAATCAATGAAATAGTTACATTATTTACCTCTCCGGGTTTTGGAGATGAAGCTATTAGTTTTGGAATGTTTTGAGCTAGGGGAGCCGATGAGTAGAGTGCGCTCAAGTTGGCCTTGAGCTAAGGAATTGCTTTCTCAAGAGATTTGAGAGAAATGAAGTTTATTTTGTTGCCCCAATCCTTATGCAGATAGGTTTGAATTGACAATTTTTATCTTATCAGAGTGACATTCTTTACTTCTAGGCCGAGGTACTGAACTTTTAGCCATCAACCATCAAAAATCTCTGTTTCTAAATACAATCTGGTTAGTTTTGTTCATTTAGGGAGAAATTATTCAAATAAAATTACCCTTCCGATGGTTTTTTACCTGAATCTTGCCAAGGGTTTACCAAGTTTATTTTTGTTGTTTATAGTTATAGCTTGTAATAATTGTGTTGTGACTTTCCCATTATGAGTTAGCTCAATTTTATGGAAGTAATTATTTGTCAACATGACCTGCCACCGAAAAACCTGATCCACAAACTGAAGGATAAGCACCCATTTCAGACCAGATATTGAACAATAGGACTATTAGTCACAGTAGATCAAAAAACGGATGCTTTCTCTTTATACCCCAGCTATCTCTTAGCTCTTTCCCTCCTCCAGTTCCTCCATCACCATTGCCGCCAGAGCCTCGAGCAATTTTACATCTGCCTCTGTGAACCGCCGCGGCTTCCTGTCGGCTACAGCCACCACTCCAATGTTGAAGCCATCGTGGGTTCTGAGCGGTGCCGCCGCGTAGAACTGAAGGCCGAATTCCCCGTATACAAATGGGTTGCCGATTAGGCAGGGGTCTTGCCTGGCGTCTTCAAACACCGTCACCTGGTCCGACAGGATCGCCAAGGAGCAGATGGAAACCCTTCTATCCACCTCAGACAGGTTCTCATACCCGACAGCGGATCGGGTTAGCACTTTTTCCTGGTCCACAAAGTTAACCACAGCAACGGGAACTCCGAAAGCATGGGCCGCCATGCTAACAATGTGCTGGAAAGCGCCCACCTTCTCATAACGTTTCGTAATGCTGTAGCCAAAGAGTCTTTCAAGCCTCTCCCTTTCACTACCGTCAACCTCCGTTGCTTCTACTAAACTGCTCATCGAATAAATATTTTAGTTATTCTACTTAATCAGGTAAATCAAGAATTTGGTACCACTACCTACTGAACTCGTAACCTCCACGTGCCCGCCCATCGCCTCCAGGTGGGCCTTGACCAGGTAGAGGCCAATACCTCTTCCCTGCCGTTCGCTGTGGAACCGCTTGTACAGCCTGAAGACATCCCCGCCTGCCCGCTCAAGATCAAAGCCGATTCCGTTATCAGAGAAGGAGACCATAACTCCCTTGGATGAATCACCGACATGCTGGATCCTGACCTCCAGGCCCCGCTCCTCAGACCGGTACTTAATGGCGTTCGAGAGCAGGTTATGGAAAACGCTGTACAGGTAAGCCTTGTTTGCCTTCACGGTTACACCGTGGCCCATTTCCTTTCTGATCCTGGCACCGCATGCAAGAAGCTGATCCTGGAAAGAGCTTACCACCTGCTCCACAATAGGGAGCAGGTCTATTTCATCGCTTTCCGGTTCTGCCTTCCCCTCCCGTATGCTCAGGATCGTGTTCATGTCCCGCAGCAGGCTGTCCAGTCGCCGCACGCTCTGCCCCAGGTAGGAGAGCATATTATCAAACTGGGCAGAGGCCTTATCTGTCTTGGCCAGTATTGTGGCCAAGCCCATGGCATTGGCCACAGGGGCCCGCAGGTTGTGGGAGACGATGTACGTGAATTGCTGCAGGTCGCTATTTTGCTTGTAAAGGTCCTGCGTCAGCTTCAGCAGGTCGGCTTCTGCCTCCTTCCGGAAGGTGATGTCTTTCAGGATAGCTATGAAACGATTAACTTCCCCAGATTCACCATATATAGGAGTAATGTCCATGGATACCCAGAACTTCTCGCCGGACTTCCTGTAACTAATAAGCTGGATGCTGAAGGCGAGACCAAGGCTAACCTTCTGCCTTAACTCATAAATAGCTTCTTCATCTGTCTCTATTCCTCGCAATAGATCACTAGGCATTCTGCTATACATCTCCTCCAGGGTATAGCCTGTCATTCTTGTGAACCCGCCGTTTACCCACTCCACTAGCCCAGCGGCGTTCGTTATCACCACGCCGTTGTCCGTACTGCTGGCTACCAGGGATAGTTTCTCCAGCTCTTGCCTTGACTCTACCTGCCCGGTAACATCGTCAAAGTAGATGGAGATACCCTCCGGCGATGGGAAGGCCTTTACCTGCAGCCACAAATTACGCTCCTTAAAATAAGCCGTGAAACTGGTAGCCTGGCCTGTGTCAAAGGAGCGCTGGTAGTTTTGGTGGAAATCTCCTCCCTCCTGCTCAGGAAATACCTCCCATAAGCTCTTGCCAGTATGCCTTTCTTTATCAAGCTGAACGAGCCGCTTGGCCTCACTGTTAATGTAAGTAAGGCGCCAGTCTCTGTCTAGCATGATGAAAGCATCCGTAATGCTCTCGAAAATAGTGTTAAGTTTCTTGGCCTGCTGCTGAATCGTTTCAAATGAGCGTATGACCGGTGTTATATCCTTAGCGATAGTTTGCACCCCAATCACCTCTCCGTTTACTGCAACAGGAAATTTAATTACATCAAATACCTTCCGCTGCTGATTGTTCGTTTTTAGCTCCAGGTCAAACCTTGACCTTACTCCTAGCAAGGCCTGTTCCCAATACATTTTGTTCGCGGAGATCATGTCAGCGGGCAAGAAAACAGAGGCGGGAAGATCTAGCACCTCTTCCTTGGACAGGTTAAGAGTATCGCAAAAGCTATTGTTTACACTTATTATTAAGCCTTCTTTACTTTCCACAAAGATAAGATCGGGATTATTCTCAAACAGGGACCTGTATCGCTGCTCGCTCTCTTCCAGCTTTAACCTGCTTGTCTTACGCTCTGTAACATCCCGGGCCACAGCGAAAAAGGCCTGATCTTCCTCCGACCACACAGTAGACCAGTGTAGGGGCACCAGGTAACCCTCCCTGTGGATAAAGCAGTTTTCAAAGTTAGTCATCTTGGCCCCCTTAAGTACTTGGCCAGTGATTTCCTCAGTCATAGGTGAATCATCAGGATTCAGAAATTCTGTGTAGTGGTGCCCTACCAGCTCCTGCATTTCATAACCCAGAATGCTTTTACTTGCTTTGCTTACATGGATGAAGCGGCCTTCCCGGTCAAAAGTACAGAGCATGTCCAGGGAAACCTGCGCCATCTTCTCCCATACGCTTTCACTTGATTCTGTCTCTGTCATTAAATTAACAACTCAGCTATTTAGATACCTGCTTTAGCAAAGCATGGATAAGCAGCAAAAGTTCATTTTATATTTTATTTATATATTTGAAACCTTAAACGATTAACCTTTATACTTAATAAAGATAGTACTTAAACTTCATGTTGCAAACAGGTTCTAATTATGTGAGGAGTCAGTACTGTTGATATTTAAAAGATAAACGCACTTACAGCCCATGTTGACATAAGAAACTTGCTTCAATATCCAGCTTTTCGATCAAAATAGGCTCCCCTGCTACTCACTGTTTATATCCTGCTTCATAATTTAAATTACAATAATGCATCTTTAGAATATACAAACTAAATCACTAGTTAAGCGAGACAAAAAGGCTACCGTTTTTGTGTCTCTTTTAACTTTTAGCCAATGTTCATTGTAACATTTTAAATGCGTTTTTAGTTGTTTTAAAGGTAATAGGTGGCTACATTTTCTTTGTAAAGGCCCTCTGTTAACTGTTCCTTACTCCGCAAGGGCTGTTTAGCCAGCCAAAAAGATATAAGCCAATAGGAGCAGCAGCACAGCTTTGGCTACAATACTGAGAGCACGTATTCGCCGCTATTACCTTCCATAACCAATAAAAAGAATACTTTTTTGCCTCTCTTACTACCTAAAGGAGAGACAGGATTAACTGCTATATCCACTTCTGGATGTTTTGTATTGGGTAGTCCTCTATAGTAAGTTTATAGTTGAGAAGGAATTCTCCTCGACCAGCCAAGATAAACTGAGAATGATATTGTTGCTTCACATTTGTCAATTTACAATTATTGGATAAAGCAGCATTACCTACATGCTTCCACATCAAGCGTAATGCCTAACATGGTGGATGTAATGGAACGCCTTAGATCTCCTCTCGAATCAACCTGACCTTTTACTATTAATTTGCGTGGGATAATTATTTAAAACCAAGGATAACTATATAGAAAGACCAAACCAAGAAATATGGCAACAGGACTCCATCGAAAGTGAAGAAGCATCAGTAGTCCCTGCTACACAACCTTTTGATCAAACCATGAGAAAACTATTATTCTTGATATATACTTACATTTTGAAAGCTTTATAATAAGTCCAGTAGCTAACAACTGTGAATTATTATCAGGGTGGCTGGGAAAACGAATTTCATTGTTGCTCGATAGATTAATTTCAATTGAGAAGCGGTTGGCCTTTGTAGCCACTATTTCTATACCAATTCGACAACTTCATTAATTTTTGACCCTTAACACAGGGACCGGCCGTAAGGCAAACACTGGATAATTTCTTATATTGAAACAGGAACATCAGGGTATAAAGCTAAGAAATCTGTTAAAAGACTTCCATACCTTCTATAGGTAGCAGGAGTAGTACCTTCTACACTTAAATTATTGGCAAACCTAAACACGAACAAAAACTAAGCAATATGAAATTAGGCGCATTTTCAATCAGTCTCAATGTCAAGGATCTTGAGATATCAAAGCAATTCTATGAAAACCTGGGATTTAAAGTTCTGGCTGGTGGTATATTTCAAAATTATTTCATAATGAAAAATGATAACGCTCTTGTCGGACTATTCCAAGGCATGTTTGAAGGTAATATTTTGACTTTCAACCCTGGGTGGGATGAGAATGCTAATAATATTGACGAGTTCGATGATGTTAGAAAAATTCAGCGGCAACTGACAAATAAAGGGATCGAATTAATGAGCAAGGCTGATGAAGAAACGTCCGGACCTGCTAGTTTTATGGTAACTGACCCAGACGGAAATATCCTTTTAGTTGATCAACATCGTTAGGTTTGCCCGCAGCAATAAAGAGTTAATCTACAGCAACTAAAGGTTACGGCACTACCATAATAAAACCATAGTCCTTTGCTGGCTATACCCAGCTGCTTTTTAGCTAAAGAATTTTCGGAGTGATATTTTGTCACAGCATTTCTGTAAACACTTGGACAGCTCCACAAGCGTTACGTGTGCTTTACAACTTAAGGCACTGCTCTTTCTACTGCCAAAAATTCCTGCTATATTCGGTGGCCCTGTTCCGCACTTAAGTACAATAACTTGAGTGATTCACTTTATACAAGTGTTAGTCAAAAGCAAAGGAAAGATCTTCTTTGAATGATTTAACAGGAAACATGATAACAGAGATTTGGGAATCCAAATCTCTGGATAAAAAGAGAGTGTTGGGATTTGAATATGGAGATTCCGCGACCACAACTGCAGGTTTTTAAGAAAGATGAGCTTTATAATATTTTGAATACTGGATTTTGGTACGGCCCAAGCGCAAATATCTTCAGATAATGGACTTGTTGAAACTGGAATTGAAGTCTCAGAGACTGCAATGGTTTAGCCCGATAATATATTATGGGATAATATAAAAGTACACCTAGGTTCTGTCAGCGCTAGGTCGTTCGACTGGGAATTGTACGATGGGGTCCTTTACTATTCCTTAACTCACCTTTTTGAGGAAAAAGATCGGATGAACCTCATCGATGAGTTTTACAACCAGCTCAAACCCGGCGGCTAAATGATTTTTGGTACAATCTTAATTTTCTAGCTCTAGATCAGGACTATAGAGGAAGGATTTGGGCACAGACAGACTGCTAAAATCGAACCTTCTTTACAATCAGGCATTCTGTTTACCCAACAAGCTGCTTTCTTTCCTATCAGAATAGGGGTGAATTTTTAGTTGCTCGCAAAAGATTGTTAGAAGTCGTGGAAGATACTAAAATGAGTTACTCAACGTTCTAGTATAGTTCATTTTAAATACCAAAAGGCCTTATTTACATACATCAGTATGAAGAAGAGAATAGCATTACTTCCAGTTCTGTCCCTTCTGATCCTTAGCGCTTGCGATAAAGAACCTGATTGCCAGTATCAGCGACTTCCTGTTACATCCTTTGAAAAAGAATACGGGTGCAGTAATACCCTTTATGAAATGGATGTCAAGCTACCTCTTGATCAGCCACACATTGGCCACAAAATTGTTAGCTCCCAATCACAATATGATAGTTTAGTTACAAGTACTACTTGTAATCCTCAAATTGACTTTTCGGCATATGACCTGGTGATTGGAAAAGTAATGACGGATCGGGAATTTTCTTCTGCCGAATATGTACTTAGAAACCCTTGCTCAAGTGACACACTCTCGCTAGTGGTAGTACTTAATAACTCTACACAGAGCCCAACAATTATATCCAGCACCACTTATAGTGCTTTGATACCAAAATTGTCAAATAACCATGTAATAGATGTTACTATTTCATACACATTAAAGCTTATTCTGAAAATATAGTAGTAGGAACAAAACAGAGCGGCCGGCTCTTTATTCTAGTATGCAAACTACTAATGATAAAGAACCAAACCGCTCCGAATATTTACCCTTAACGAG